>PLBX01000029.1:6878-7138 GCA_003135495.1 Acidobacteriaceae bacterium
TCCCGCAAATTTTCGCCCACCAGGCAAACAATGGCCTTCCGTCCTTCGTACTTCACGTCAGCCAATTTAGCCAGATCGGCGGCCAGAGCGGGAATTGCCTCATTGGTTTCGGCGGTCACAGAAACGCTGACTTCGGACGTAGAAACGACATCCACCGCGACATTGTGATTATCGAAAATTTCAAAAATGGATTTCAGATACCCATGGACCAGCAAACGCCGAGGCGCCGCTACCTCGACCAAAGTAATTTTTTTCTTGAG
>PLBX01000050.1 GCA_003135495.1 Acidobacteriaceae bacterium
TAGGACTGATACTCGTCGGGACTCTTGAATTGCTTCTTGAATTCCGCCTCCGCGCGATTGATCTTCTCCGCCGGAATGGTCAGCTTGAGCCGTACGGCCTCCTGGTATACCAGCTCTTCGAAGATGATCATCTCCAGCGCGCCTTGGCGAATCGATGCTTCCTGCGCCTTGGGGAATCCGTTGTGCTGCTGCGCATAAGGGAAGATGGTATACATCTCGCGCAACAGGTCGCGATCGGTGAGCACCGCTCCGTTCACGCGGGCCACGGCTTTGTCGGTCACTTGCGGGGCAGCGACCATATTGGCCGCCGCCGATCCGGCTGGTCCCATCGGAGCCGCATTGTTCGCGATCGCGGTGGCGGAATGCGATGCGATCTGCGCCAGCGCGCCCGGGAGTGAAATCGAGTAGGAGAGGGCCACGAGTACGATTGCGCCGATCTGGACTGGGTATTTCATAATTGCCTCGTTTACTGAAGTTCTTAATTGTTGAATTCTTGATTTCCGNNACTGAAAACTGAGAACTTGTGTCCGGTTCTAAAAAAAAGGGGAGAGTCAAACTCTCCCCTGGCTAAACAGCCTCTATTCCTATTGGAATACGGTGGTGATATTGTTGGTGTTGTTGCCTTCGTTCGACTCGCCAAAATGGCACTGGCGGCAGAACTGAGTGGTCGAAGGGGCGTTCGCGTTGGTAACGTTGTTGACGTTCGGGTTGTAGGGGCCGTTCACGAAGAAGAAGGTGGCATAGTACTTGCCGCCGCCGTCGTTCGCGATCGGGCTAGCTACGCTCGACGTGTACACGGTCATCACGTGCTGATTGTGGCAGGTGGTGCAGAGGACGTAGGGCTTGCCACCGGCGGTGACGCCGAAGGGCTGCGACCATTTTCCAGGCGCCAGTGCGGGATAGCCATAGTTGGCTACGAACTGGGCATAAGGAGTCCCGGGGGTTACGGACATCTTGGTGCCGCTAAATACCAGGCCGCTGCCGGTGCTGATGTTGGCCAGCTGTCCCACCGGGTGATCGTTGGTGTAGTTGCCAGCGGTCGTTCCGTCATTTCCGAGCAGTGTCGGAATCGGGTTCGAGCCGTAGGCGGTATTGGTCAGAAGGCCAATCTTCTGTTCGTACGACTGGTTGGCCATCATGTTTTTTGGAGTAAGGTTGCCGTCATGGCAGCTGAGGCAGAGCAGAATTCCGCCGACTTCCTGGCTTCCAGTGGCAATACCTGTGGGCAGAACTTCCGTGTATGCCCCGTTATCGCCGAATGCTACCGTGGCGCCATACAGTGGGCTAGCGTCCTGGCCCCACAATGCATAGCTTCCGGAATCGGCAGCGCCCTTTTGGCCGGAGCCGAAAGCGCCGCTGTGCGGCTGGTGACAGCCTGCGCAGCCGCGGCCGTTATTGTTATGTGCGCCGAGGACATCAACCGGCGACGAATAAGTCTGGCCCATCACAAATCCTGCGATTGCCAGAACGAACAGTACAACTAACATCGCGCGTTTCATATAATTAAAGACCTCCATGATTTGTACATCTTCCTTACCAAACTCTCAGAGGCTTAGGCCTTGGGTTGCTCTGTGCCATAGGCACTCTTCCCAATCGCCTCTCGACCCTAGTAGTGCAACTGCCTGTCCGAAATCGACACAGTTTGTCATGCTGGCAAACTCCGGCGTAAGACACTGATTTTTAAAGAGATGATGAGCGAGGCTTATTTTGGATCAGATTGTAGAAGCCGCCTTAGAGTGGGGGAAAAGAACCAAATACGGGAAGGGGTTGGTGAAATCCCGCACCTGCAATTCAAACCTATCTATTGCAAAATGCAGCACTTGCGGCTGATGTAGAAACGGGCGGGACGCCCGGCCGCCAAAACAAATTTGTCATCCTGAGCGAAGCGAAGGACCTATGCAGTCCGTCGCAAAATGCAGAGGTTCTTGCGCTCTCGCTCCGAACCACAATTCGAATATGACATGTTTAGTGACTGGGCGGTGCGGCCGATGCAGGTGGCATTTCTATCGGCACTATTTCCTTCTGAGAAGTTCCCGACGCCTTCTGTCCCCGCTTCTCTTCTTTCTCTTTCGTCAACTTCGCAAACTCGGCATCAGTAACATAGCGAAACTGCTGCACCCGCCCCGGAAAAATCTCAGACGTAAAAACGCGGTTGTTGCTATCAATGGAAATGCCCGCCAACCCCTGAAACTGCCCGGGCAGAACGCCATGGCCGCCGAAAGAGATGAGCAACTGTCCTTCCTGGTTGAAGACCTGCACCCGGTCCATCTGGCCATCCGCGACCCAGATGTGGCCGTCGCTATCGATCGCAACTCCCTTGGGACGCGCGAAGCTTCCCGGGCCGTCACCGGGCTTGCCAAAGGTGCTGATGAATTTGCCGTCGGCGTCGAAGATCTCGATGCGNNAGATTGCCTTCCTGATCGACCGCTACGCCAGTTGGCTTCGAGAAATCGCCCGCCGTGGTGAGTTCATGCCTATGTCCGGTGGTGCCCATCTTGCGTTTCAATTTGAAAGTGTCGGCGTCGTAGACGAGAATCTGATCGAGTTCGATATCGGAGA
>PLBX01000076.1:0-1637 GCA_003135495.1 Acidobacteriaceae bacterium
GGACGCCCGGCGCTCCACTGGTCCACTGAAGCCGCGTAACCGTACGCGGCTTTTCAGCATCATAGGGCAATTGTCGCGGGTGCAAGGAGAAAAATGAAATACTTCCGATTTCGATTGTGGATGCCCGCTCTGTTTGTGGTGCTCACCCTGACCCTTTTGCCAACCTTGGCGAGAGCGCAGGCTGGCACGACGAGTTCCACCGGCTCCGTTTCTGAAACAAAAACAAAGAAGACGACGAAAGCCGGCAGTCACGCAGCCACTAGTTCAGAAATAGCCTCCGCTCAAGCCAGCGGCAAGGTTTGGGTCAACACCGATACCGGCGTCTATCATAAGAGTGGCCGCTGGTACGGCAAGACTAAAACAGGAAAGTTTATGACCGAATCCGAAGCCAAAGCTACGGGTTACAAAGCAGCGAAAAAAGAATAATCAAAGCTGCAAAAGCCAAGCGAAAAGCCAAAGGAGAAGATAGATGACGGTGGCATCGAGGTTCCTGAACGGAATTCTCGCCGCAATATTTGCGCTGAGCTTAACCGGCGGAATGGCTGCTGGGCAATCATCCATGCCGTCTGATAAAGCGGCTACCGCAAAGGCCAGCCCTAGTCTGCTGGACATTAATTCTGCCAGCAAGGACCAGTTGGAAGCGCTCCCGGGCATTGGTCCAGCCTATGCCCAGAAGATTATTGCCGGCCGTCCATTATGCGAAGAAGACAGATCTTCTGAACAAGAAAATCGTCCCGGCCGCAACATATAACAAGATTAAAGGACAGATCATAGCGGGCCGTTGAAATTGGATAAGGTGACCATTACCCTGAAATGGCGTCCCGCATTGGCCCAGGGGAAGTATCGTTTCTCCAGAACTGGCTCGCGCAGCACTTATTGACGCCTCCGTGCGGACGAGGTGTAACTTGAATGGCCCTTCTCTCCGTTGCCTTGGCTTGAGATGTAGAGGATAATCACAATCACCGCCTCTGCGGCCTCGGTTCAGCCATCGCGTGAATCTCCCAAACTCCATCACGCTCACCCGCATCGCGGCGATCCCGCTCCTCATCTGGATTCTTTGCACTCCGCGCTTTGCCGGTGAACGGACAGGGGAGAGAGAAATTCTCGCGTCTGTTGTTTTCATTCTGGCTTCGATCACTGACGGCATCGACGGCTATCTGGCGCGGAAGCGTGGGCAAATCACCACCATGGGGATGCTGCTCGACCCGCTGGCTGATAAGTTACTGATCGCAGCTGCCTTTATCACGTTGGTGCAATTCAATCCTTCTCTGGTGCCCGCTTGGATGGCCGTAGTTATTATCGGCCGCGAATTTCTGGTCAGTGGGCTGCGATCGATCGCGGCGTCCGAAGGCTTTACGATTCAAGCGAGCGACTTGGGCAAGTTTAAAATGCTGGTGCAGATTATCTCGGTGGTCGCGGTTATTCTTGCCCGCCGTTGGCATGAGTGGCCGCTGGGTGCGATTTATATATTTCCGGTTTACTGGATTGCGCGACTAGCAATCTGGTTCATGGTTCTGCTTTCGCTGGTCTCCGCACTCGACTACTTCGTGGCTTTCTGGGCGCGGATCGATCGCAAATCGGAAAAGCGGCGCCGGCGCTCGTTCGTCCTTTCACGGCGGAGAAAAAGCGATGTCCAG
>PLBX01000076.1:1643-3181 GCA_003135495.1 Acidobacteriaceae bacterium
GTCATCCCGCCGTAAGCCCGGAATTTTCTTTCGAACAGCGCCGCGAACTCCTGCGCATAGCGCGCGAAGCTATACTTTTTGTCTTCAATCCCCAGTCCGTCCCTGAGACGTCGCCGGTTGCGAACTGGCTTTTAGAGCCGCGCGGCATATTTACGACGCTCTATTTAAATCATGATCCAGCACACTCGCTTGACCATCAACTTCGCGGCTGCGTCGGCTACGCCATGCCCGTCGCACCTCTTGGACGCGCGGTCGCCGAGACGGCGCGCGCCGCGGCTTTCGACGATTCCCGCTTCCTGCCATTGACCGGGGAGGAACTTGCTTCGCTCGAAATATCTCTCAGCATTCTTTCCCCTCTTGTTCCGATTCATCCGGACGAGGTAAAGGTTGGGCGTCACGGCTTGCTCATATCGGCAGGNNGGCGCACATCGGGGATTACTGCTCCCGCAAGTCCCGCTTGAAAATGGCTGGGATCGGGAAGCTTTCCTGCGGCAGACTTGTGTTAAAGCCGGTCTGCCGCAGAATGCATGGCGCGAAGGGGCAACCATTCAAGCGTTTGCGGCCGAGGTCTTCGGAGACATGGACGTAAGAGTTCCCTCGTGAGTCTAGCTTCGATACCTCTTCTATTCAGCTCATTCACTTTGAAACGAATCGTTTTTAATCTAGAAGACTTTAATCTCAAGACGCTCCTTGGCTGCCACTACTCTTTAGTACTCTTGTATTCCCTGCGATACGACGTAGGCTGAAACTCTGCTAATCGGTTTTGCAGGGTGAGGGCTTCATGGAGTTGATGGTAGTTATCCTCGTGGTCGTTGTTGCTGGCGCGATGATTCCCGGGAATTCAAAAATTCGTTATTACCGCTAGATTTTTCAGGTCGCTCGCTTGATTCGGCTGAGATCAGAATTTACTTGAAGTGAATAGGCGCCTCGGTGCGCTTTATTGCAGCAGTTTTTTCGCGCGGACGAACCTCCGTAGTTTTCGGGACGGCATATTTCGGCTTGATCTCGTGACACGCGGCTTCGCAATACACTCCGCCTTCCGCTGACTCCGGTGTGGGCATCGGAGAATTTACCGCCAACTCGCGATTCGCTTCCAGTTCCCTTTCAACATCAGCAATCAGCTTTTCATTCTCCGCGCGCGTCAACCATTTTTTCTTGGACACAAGATAATCCTCGAAGCGCGCAATGGGATCTCGCTTCTTCCAATATTCAAACATCGGCTTCGGAACATAATCCGCCGCGTCGTGAATCGCGTGGCCCTTCATCCTCATCATCTTCGCTTCGATTAGCGTTGGCCCTTCGCCGCGACGAGCGCGTTCGCAGGCTTCACGGCAGGCGTCATAAACCTGGCAGGCGTCGGTGCNNCCATAGCCAATGGCGCGCTCCGCCAAATCTTCGACGCGGAATTGCATGTTGACTGGCGTGGAGTACGCCCAAAGATTATTTTCCACGATCAGCACCAATCCAAGATTCTGCACGGCGGCGAAATTCAGCCCCTCGTACGTCACTCCAGTGGACTGCCCGCCGTCGCCGATGTA
>PLBX01000366.1 GCA_003135495.1 Acidobacteriaceae bacterium
CCAGCGCTCTTGTGCGAGGAGATCTGATTTGGTTCAGGCATGTACTTATCGAAAACTTCTTTCGCCACTCCGACTAAACCTGGATGCGCAACCCAAGTACCGTCGTGTCCCGCTTTCACTTCGCGGAGTTTGTCACGACGCACCTTTTCGAGAGCCTGATCATTCGCCGCCTTATCATTTCGAATTGGAATCTGCGCTGCCATTCCGCCCATGGCATGGATGCTGCGCCGATGGCAGGTTTGAATCAGCAGATCTACATAGGAGCTGAGAAAATGCGTCTCCATCGTGACTTCGGAGCGATCAGGGAGCACGAACTCCGGACGCGCATGAAACTTCTTGATGTAGCTGAAAATGTAATCCCATCGACCGCAGTTGAGACCCGCGGAATGGTCGCGCAATTCGTAGAGAATCTCGTCCATCTCAAAGGCGGCGAGGATGGTTTCAATCAGAACAGTGGCGCGAATCGAGCCACGCGGAATTTTCAGTTCGTCCTGGGCAAAATTAAAAACGTCATTCCACAAGCGCGCTTCGAGATGATTCTCCAACTTCGGCAAATAAAAATATGGGCCAGTTCCTTTGCCCAGCAAGGCGGCCGCGTTGTGAAAAAAGAACAAACCGAAATCAAACAGTGCCCCCGAGATCGGCTTACCATTCACTTTGAAGTGCTTTTCATCCAGATGCCAGCCCCGAGGACGCACCATCAGAGTCGCCAGTTTCGGGCTTAATTTGTACTTCTTTCCCTCCGGACTTTCGTAGGTAATCGTGCCTCGAATCGCATCGCGCAGATTGTATTGGCCCTCAATGTTGTTACTCCAGGTCGGAGTATTCGAGTCCTCGAAGTCGGCCATATACACGTTGGCGCCGGAATTCAAGGCATTGATAATCATCTTGCGATCAACCGGGCCTGTGATCTCAATACGGCGGTCGAGCATGTCTTTCGGAATCGGCGCCACTTTCCAATCGCTCTTCCGAATCGAAGCCGTCTCCGGCAAAAAGTCGGGCAGCTTGCCGCCATCAAGTTCCTTCTGCAGCGTTTGGCGGCGGGCCAGAAGCTCTTGTCGACGCGGCTCAAAGGCATTCGACAGTTTTGACAAAAAGGCCTTCGCTTCGGGAGTAAGAATTTCAGCTTCAAGTTGGCTCAAGGCTGATTTAGGCTCGGAAATCGTGGTGTTCTTCATAGCAACATCATATCCGTTTGGGGGCGCTCGGCCCAAGCGCTAGGTCATTTCGGACGAGTAGAACCGGACGGACAGGCCGGTTTGCACGACCGTCGAATTCGGCGTCTACTGCCCTTGGACGACAATTCTGTCGCGGGGAAAAACATGACCACTTCGAGCCAGCCGAACCGGAATCAACACGGCGACAATCAGCAAAAATTTAATCAGCGGAGCAGTGTCCAGCAATCGGACAAGCGGCTTAATGACGTGCAAAATGACTGGCAAACCAGCCCACGATGGCGCGGCATCACTCGCCCTTATTCACAGCAAGATGTCGATCGACTGAAAGGCTCCATCGAGATTGAGCATACTTTGGCGCGGCATGGCGCTGAGCGGCTCTGGCAGTTGCTGACCGACAGCTCAGAATCTTTCGTTCCCGCGCTGGGTGCAACCACCGGCAATCAGGCTGTGCAGCAGGTCAAGGCCGGATTGAAGGCCATATACGTCAGCGGATGGCAGGTCGCCGCGGACGCCAACAATGCCGGCCAGATGTATCCCGACCAGAGCCTTTATCCCGCTGATAGCGTCCCGAATCTTGTGCGCCGCATTAACCAGGCCCTTATGCGCGCCGATCAGATCCATCACGCCGAAGGCAATAACAGTGGCACTCGTAACGATGAGGTGAACTGGTTCCCGCCGCTCATCGCCGACGCCGAGGCGGGATTCGGGGGCAATCTCAACGCCTTCGAACTGATGAAGGCCATGATCGAAGCCGGAGCGGCCTGCGTCCATTTCGAAGACCAACTGTCGTCGGCCAAAAAATGCGGCCATCTCGGTGGCAAAGTTTTAGTGCCAACGACTGAGGCTATTCAGAAGCTGGTTGCGGCTCGGCTCGCCGCGGATGTTATGAATGTTCCAACGCTGGTCATGGCGCGCACCGATGCCGACAGCGCGAACCTCCTGACCAGCGATATTGATCCGCGCGACCGCGAATTCCTTACCGGCGAACGCACCGTCGAAGGCTTCTACCGTTTCAAAGGAAGCCTGAAAGCGGCCATCGCACGCGGCCTTGCCTATGCTCCTTACGCGGATATTCTCTGGTGCGAGACCTCCAAGCCCGATCTCGACGAAGCCCGCGAATTTGCCGAGGCAATCCACAAAGTCTATCCCGGAAAATTGCTGGCCTATAACTGCTCGCCATCGTTCAACTGGAAGAAGAACCTGGACGACGCAACCATCGCCAGCTTTCAGCACGAACTCGGAGCTATGGGATACAAGTTCCAGTTCGTCACGCTCGCGGGTTTCCACGCTCTGAACCTCGCCATGTTCGAACTCGCTCGAGGATACAAACAAGCTGGCATGTCTGCCTATTCGCGGCTCCAGGAGAAGGAATTTCTGCGCGAGCAGCAGTTCGGTTATGAAGCGGTAAAGCACCAGCGCTTCGTCGGAACTGGATACTTCGACGCCGTGCAACAGGTGATCACGAGCGGGACGACATCAACCATGGCGCTCGCAGGTTCCACCGAGCAGGCGCAGTTCACCGACGTGATCGATCTTCTGGTGGAGAAGAGTTACGGCAGCAATACGCAATCACCAGCGAAAGACAATCGCTCTGCTAGCCGCAACATAGAGCGTGTTACCTGGGAAGAATCCGACGAGCTCATGCCGTCAGGAGATTAATGTTTAGAAATTAACGCGGAGCGCCGGGCGTCCTCGCCCGNNTGCCCACGGCAACTCCGCACACAACGGCAAATGCAGTAGGCGGCGACGCCCGCTATGACCACGATTTGACTCCTCGCCTGTTTGCATTCGCGGCCGCCGATTTCTATCACGACGCGCTGCAATACCTCGACCTGCGCTCGATACTGGGCGGCGGATTAGGCGTGCACGTGATAAAGAGTGATTCCACAATTCTGGATCTTCTGGCCGGCGCGAACTACACCCACGAAAGTTATTCCGCTTTTGTTCTTCCGACGACTCCACCGACGCCAGTCGCGGCCGTAACCCACAGCCTGGCTGCGTTAACTCTGGGCGACTCCTTCGTGCACAAAATCGGCAAGGGAACAGTCATCACCCAAGGACTATTGTTCTATCCCGATCTGACCAACACCGGCGAATACCGCGGCACCTTCAATCTGGGCACAGTCACCAAAATTAATAAATGGCTGGGCTGGCAGAACACCTTCGCGGATATTTATGTAAGCGATCCGCCAATGGGAACGAAAAAGAACGACCTGCAATTCGCGACGGGCCTCAATATAGCGTTCACCCACTAAGCTGCACCCTAGATTTCCTTCGTGGACCTTCGTGCCCTTGGTGGTTCATGATCTCGCAAAGTTACACACTACTCTGCGAGGCGAAAACAACAAAAACAATGGAGCGCCGGGCGTCCTCGCCCGGCCGCCTCAGCTTGGGCGGGCGAGACGCCCGTCGCTCCACCATCAAATTCTCGCACTTCACAATCTTGCATTCCCGAATACTCCGGATGACGAACAGCGCAACCTCTCATTCGTTCTCGAGTTGTTTGCGCGCTTCATCCAACTCTGCTTTCTCCGCCCCACTCACTTTCGGATATTTCAGCTTCAAACTTTTCAACGTGTCGACGATGGCCTGCGCCACCAGCAGCCGCGTGAACCACTTATTATCGGCGGGCACAACGTACCACGGCGCGTACTTTGCCGCCGTATTCCGGATCATATCTTCATATGCATGCTGATATGCATCCCATGACTCACGCTCTTTAACATCGTCCGCAGAAAACTTCCAGTTCTTTTCCGGATTATCCAGCCGTTCCATAAAACGGCGTTTCTGCTCCGCCTTCGACACATGCAGAAAGAATTTGACTATCGCGATGCCATTGCGAGTAAGGTAGCGCTCGAAAGCGTTGATATCTTCAAAACGTTCCTGCCAAATATGCTTGGTTACCAACTCCTTCGGCAACTTTTCGTTTTGAAGAAGCTCAGGATGCACCCGCACCACTAACAGCTCTTCGTAATAAGAGCGATTGAAAATGCCGATCTGCCCGCGCCCCGGCAAACAACAAGTCGTCCGCCACAGGAAGTCGTGACTTAGTTCTTCAAGCGTCGGCGCCTTGAACGACCAGACATCCACGCCTTCGGGGTTCACCCCCGACATCACATGCTTGATGGTCCCATCCTTGCCCGCTGCGTCCAGTCCTTGAAAGATGAGCAGTAATCCCCAGCGATCCTGCGCCGCGAGAACGTCCTGCAAGCGACTCATCTCTTGAACGCCGTCCGCAAGCAACTGCTTGGCCAGCGGCTTCAGTTCCGATTTGAGCCCATGCGTATCCGAGGGATCGCAATCCTTCAGCCGAAAATGCTTGCCCTGCTCAACGCGGTAGCCTTTGAGGAGCTTGTCGATGTTCATGAGAGATCAGAATCAGTCTAGCGCATCGAAGTCGAAGGACCCCTACTCCATCCCAGTCTCCGCGACGGTCCGGGTGCCCCATCCTTGTCGCGCCCTTTGCGACAGGGTGGGGATGTTGACTCCCCCGGCTTGAGAACGCTTTTGGTTGGCGCCCGGTGCCCCATCCTTGCCGCGCCCTTTGCGACAAGGGTGGGAACCCCACCGCCGGCGCAACCTGATTTTGACTTACTCTGCGCCAGCCCTACGCCGTGGGAGCCCACACGCCCTCATCTACAATTGTCATCATGTCTGATCAACCCCATACTGACAAGACTAGCCGCGAACCGGCCGATCAACCTTCCGATCTTTCCTCTCCAGTTACCGAGTTTCACATCGGCGAGGAATTCGGAACCGCAAAGCGCACACTACCGCCCGCGGGGACTGTTCTGATCTGCATCGCCGCAATCGCTGTGGTTATAGGAATCTTCGCGTTCAAGGAGCGTGCGAAACCGCAGGGAACGGGCGCAATAAATTTCGTCACTGCGGCGGAAGTGCCCAATCAGAATATTGTTCTGGTTGCAGTGACGGTCACGCTTAGAAACACTGGGGAAAAGCCACTGTGGATTCATACGATCAAGGCACAACTTACTACCGCTGACGGCGCGATGCTGGAAGATGAAGCGGCATCGGCNNGAACAGCGAGGAACAATTATTGTCAGCTTCCGCCTGAGTCAAGAAGCATTCGACCAGCGCAAATCACTGAGCATCATCATTCAACCCTACGATCAGCCCTTGCCTGTGGTTTTGAAATGAAGAATTCCGAAACTTCTGCCGGTGTGGCACATTTTCAAAGATTCATCTTCAGAACTAAGGCGTACCGTCGTCAAATAAAACGCTTAAGGGGCGGTTGTCAGAACGACCGCAACAACTTGAAAGCACAGGAGTTGTCCACGGTTTTCTTGTAAATGTGTACCCCTCCC
>PLBX01000541.1:0-1169 GCA_003135495.1 Acidobacteriaceae bacterium
CCCGGATCGACATTCAGGTAGGGGTCGAACTTCATCAAGTTGACTTTGAGCCCGCGGCTTTCGAGGAGGCATCCGATGGAGGCCGCCGCCAGGCCTTTGCCCAAAGATGAGACCACACCGCCAGTTACAAAGATGTACTTNNGACAATTATGGCAGATGTCTTTCGGGAAGGGAATGTGGAAAACGGGGCTGTCAGCTGTCAGTTTTCAGTTGTCAGTCGGACTGGCTTTGCAGGCTGTTGAGACAAGGGCTTATTATTCGGATTCAGCCGAAAAGACCATAATGTTTTGAGACATGAAATTATTTATTGTCAGGACTGGACCGTTCGCAGCAGTCGCCGCTCTTTGCCTGTTCATTTCTTTTGTAAATGCAGCTGCCCAGACGCAGGCTCGCCGCCTCATTTTGAAAGATGGTTCCTACCAGTCCGTCACTAAGTATGAAGTTCACGGCGATCGTGTCCGCTATTTCAGTGCTGAGCGCGGCGAATGGGAAGAGGTCCCAAACTCGCTGATCGATTGGGACGCGACCGATAAATTCGAGCACGGCCGCGCGCAGGGCAAGCTTGCTCCAGAGGCCGTGGAACTCGACAAGGAACTCGAAGCTGAGCGCAAAGCCGAACAAGCCAGATCTCCGCAAGTTGCGCCCGGGCTGCGCCTGCCCGATGAAGGCGGGATATTTTTGCTTGATACGTTCGAAAATCAGCCGCAGTTGGACGAACTGCAACAGTCTGGCGCCGATCTGGAAAAAAATACGAAGACCAATATCTTGCGCTCGGCGATCAATCCACTATCCGGAGCCAAGCAGACGATTGAACTTCCCGAAGCACACGCCAAGATTCAGTCGCACACTGCCGTGCCTTCTCTGTATATCAACATCGACATGAATGACGGCGCGGCGACCACCGCGCAATCGGCTGGGGAGCCGTCATCGTTGCCATCCACAGAGCGCTTCAAAATTATTCACGTTGAGGTTAAGGGGGGCAAGCGGGTAGCCGGGTCGGTCAAAATCGCTGTGACTGGAAAAGTGAAGTCCGACGGCCGTTTTGTGGCGGCGACGATGGCTGCGATGACAGGAGGCTGGCTTAAGCTAACGCCGGCAGAACCTCTAGCGCCGGGTGAATATGCGGTTGCCGAGATGTTGGGGAAAGAAGGAATGAATCTCTACGTGTG
>PLBX01000541.1:1215-8377 GCA_003135495.1 Acidobacteriaceae bacterium
TACCACAGGGGGCACAGGGGCTTCACAGAGGAACACAGGGGTGAGGTCGACCTGGCGTCCCGTCCGTGCAACTTAGACGTAAGCCTGTTTATGGCGTCTTGCGGCTTTCCAACGTCGCTGGCACGCGGCTGTGTTTTCGGCTGTAAGTCTGGCTTAATACTTCGATCGCAGATGCACGTTTTTCAACTGCGCGGGCGAATCGCTGTTCGCACTCGCCGCGTAGATCGAACTCACCTTGTCTTTCCAGATAATCACGCTGTCCTTGGCNNCCCGCCAGAGTAGCCAGGTTGAATTGACCTTCCGGCCAAGTGGGGAAAATATCGAGAGCGGAGGAATATTCCTTGATTGCTTTGTCCGTATCTCGCTCTTTGAATGCGTATTCAGCCAACACCTGATGTTCACGCGCTGACTCTGGCATCGCGGGTTTCTGGGCGGCCTCGCGCCACGCTTTGGCCTGTGGTTTAAAGCTCTCGAACTGAGACTCCATCTGGGCTTTCACCTGCTGGCGAGCGTCCGCGGCCAAGAATTCGAGCGCCGCCTTAAGCTTCTCGTCCTTAACTTCGCCACCGCGATAATACGGACGCTGTACATATTCCGTGTTGTCGTGGGCGTAGTCCTGCCAGGTGACGCGCGCCATTACGTATCTGTTTTCCGTTTCATTGGAAAACTTGACCCAGGAAAGGCGCGCCAGAGCGATGCCGTAATTGTATTTGCCGTCTTCTGACGTGTAGAAAATGTATTGATCTGTAACCTTGACGTTCTTGAGGCCCCAGTTGAGGCCTTGCTCTACCCAGGCGATCGCCTCTTGCTTATCGCGGGGGATTATCTCTTTTTTTCTGGCAAACGAAGCCTGTGGCTGCAACAATAACGATCCCAGGCACAAAGCCAGGCCGATCGTGACGAAGCTCTTTTTGGCGCGCATCGATAGTTCTCCTGTGGTTCTCCAGTTTTCTCTACCCACGTAATAGCAACCAGACTAGAAAGCAGGATGTGGCGCGACAAGCAAGAACTCGACGCACCGCTATCGTTGGTAACGAACAGTCTCAGGCGTTCACTTCGCGGCTCTGAGCCGGTCAGAGTCACGAGTCACTCTGTCGGGCGTTTACTGAGGCTTCACCAAAGTCACGGTACGGCAGGTACCTTGACGCGTCGTTCCCCCGGCCCGAGTCTGGCTATTCCCCCGCATTTGTGAGCTGCCTCTATCTGAGCGTCGCGGGCACAGTCGCGTCTCCGAGAGAGGATTCAAGAACGCTGCGAGGCGAAACATGAGAAAGCGCACACTGATTATTGCCACGGCTACCTTGGCGGCTGCCAGCTTTGCTAACGCGCAGAGCACCCCGACAGCGACGGCGGTCGGGCCGTGGAGATCGGGCGTGGCGGTGACTTGCCCTGACGGCCGGACCATCCCCGCGAACACCGCGCTTTCAGGGCCCAACGAAACCGCGGCGCAACTATGCGGGTCGGGATCCTCGTCCTCAACCACCTCCACCGGCGGCGCGATGATCTCGAATACCGGCAATTTTAAGCAGGACATGCTGACCAACAGCGTTAATTTAATGATCGTCAGCCGGACGACGAATCCCGTCGTGAGCAGTTTTATGCAGGGGGCGGCGACTGGTTTCATCAGCTCGATGTTCGCCAACAATGCCGAAGCGCAGCGCCAGCAGCAGGCCATGAACGCCGAGATTCTGCGCCGCCAACAGGAGTTGCAAGAACAACAGCGCATCGTCGCGGAGCAGCGGCGTATCGCGGAGCAACAACGCATCGACGCCATGTTTGCCCGGCTCAATCGGGAGTTGAAGCTGGAGGGCCTTCCCTTCGGCCTTTCACTCAAGCCGATGAACACCGGCCAGGACCTCGCGCTCAAAGGCATGAATTCCTCGAGCCCCGACGATTTGAAATTGAAGATGGGCGACCACGGGGGCTACGGGATTCCGGGACTGCCTGGNNTGAAAGCAAAGGCTACGGCATTCAAGGACTGCCCGGAACTTATGTTGGCGGACCAGCGGGCGGTCAATCCGGCGATGCCAACGCCGCAGCAATGCCCGGCCTCCCGGGCATTTATCTGAACGGTGTGCAACCCAGTCAGGCACCTGCTCTGGCACAGGCAGCGCAGACTTTAAGTGGACCGGAGCGGACTCTGGCTCAGGATGCCGCGCTGCAAGCGGCACAACAGAATCCGGCGCTGGCTGCGCCCTCGCAAGACCCGCGCGTCGGCAATTTTCAGCAGGCCAATCAGGATTATCAGCAAGCTGTGCAGGCCAATGCGAGCGCCAGTCGCGATTATCAAACTGCTCAGGCACATGTTGAAGCCGACAAGAGTGCGATTGATGTCGCGCAGGGCCAGTTGCGCGCCATCACTCCGACGGTCGAGCAGCAACAGGCATTCAATCAGATGCTGGCCGCCGCCAAGACTGACGAAGATGCGGCGGCGATGGCGCGGCAGGGATTTGATTCGACCCAGGTCCATCTCTCCGCCAGTCGCGATCAGGCAGGCGCTGCGCTGGCGCAGATGGGTTCACTGCAGGGACCAATTTCAGCGCCAGCGCAATCCGCGAGCGCCGTTGACCTCAGTCATGTTGGTCAGCACTCGACTGTGGCTCTGTTGCGGACGCCATCCAATAACGGCAGTCCGATGCCGGCGCCCGTTCCAGCGGTTCTAGCTACGGCTTCGCATCCGCTAGCTCAGCAAACGCCGTCCATGGCGTCGTCCATGGCGCTGCACATCACTCCGACCGTCGACATCGACGCCTGCCTCGCTAACGCCACTCACTCTCTGAATCCTCCGGCATCTCGACCGACCGTCGAACAACTTCACACGCAATTGGATATCGCTAAAGAGACGCTGGCCAAGCTTTTGGAAACGCATCTCCGCGAAAATGAAGATCGCGAAGAGTGGGCCAAGGACATGAAGCAAGGCGGCCTCGATATCGGCTATCAGGCCTTTGACCTTACCGCCAAGATGGTTCTCGGCCGCTATCTCGCGCAAAGCACCGCAGAATTCACCCAGGCCAGCCAGAACATGCGCCGGTTGCAGGGAGCCTTGGCAACGGAAAAAAGCCTGGCGAATCAGGCCGTGCTTGAAGCCGAAATTGCGACTTCCATTCAGCAGCGCGCACAAGCAGGAAAAGCCATGCAAGTCCTGAAGCAGGTGAAAGAGGGAGTGGAGCAGGGTGGCACTGTTCGCGACTTTCGCGGATGGCTCACCGACAATGGCGAATCGCTGGAGAAAGGCAATCCCATCGAGATGTCCAAGAACGGAGACATCCTGCCCACGTTGGATGGCCTGAAGCAGATTGTCAAGATCACGCTCTCGCAAAAAAGCGTGCAGGAGACGCTTGAAACCGCCGCCAAGGTCAATCCCTTTGTTGACCGCGTGCTCACGGCGGGCAACACGTTAATCGATACCGGATACGACTTGAGCGTTGAATATGCGGGATTCTACCAACTGAAAAAAGCGGACGAGAATTCAGAACTGTTCTATAGGGCCGGGAAGCCGCTGCAGCAGAAAATTCAGGCGACTGTGGGGCAACTGAAGTGCTATCAGTAAAGTATGAGGCGACGCGAGGGGCACACCTCAGCGGCTAAAGCCGTCAGGAACCAAGCTTGAATCGCAGCGGTAAACCGCTGCGCCACCCAAAAGCTTGCGCTGCATCTTCAATCATCTCAGTATCTTCTGAGTTTACCGCTTCCTAGCCTCGTCTTATAACCTCCTCGCCTTTCACGTAACTTCGGGTACTTTTATCGAGTAACTGGGGTGACGTTTCGCTTTGAGGCGGCGGTGGTTATGATCCCTTTGAATCATTCGTCAAATATCGATATCCGGAGCATGAATGGATCGTCGAAAAGAGCGCAGACTGGACTTGGAGATGCCAGTACGGATCTGGGGAGTGGACAGAATGTCCCGTCCGTTCGCCGAGATCGTACGGGCCGGAAACGTCAGCCCGCGCGGAGCGGTGTTGACTGGAGTGCGCGCGAAGATTCAGGTCGGGGAATTATTGGACGTGCAGAACGGGGCGTCCCAGGCGCAGTTTCGCATTATGTGGGTCAATCTTTCGGGCGAGGCCGGCATACAGGCTCTTGAAATGGAGCCGCCCATCTGGGGCATCGGCCTCCCCAAAGCTTTCGAGATGGTGGGGACCGGATAGGCCAGCCGAATGGCACTGATCGGCCAACTAACGTGGTTTCACGTGGCCGGTTCCCACTTTGTTTCACCTTTTTCTTCGACAAGAAATCGGGCAAAAACTTCGTTGGATAAGAGGCGGCCTTGAGCGGTGAGGCGAACGGTTGTGCCTTGCCGTTCGAGGAGGCCGTCTCGGACGCAATCGCGGATCGCGGATTCCCAAACGGCTGATTCTTGAGATTCTTGTTTGTACACTTCCAGAAAACTCAGCGCTTCGAGATCGAGGCCGCGATTTAAGCGCAAGCCTAGAAAGAAGCTTTCTTCGATTGCAGCTTGCTCCGAGACTGGCGCCACTGTAAGAGGCACGCGATTCATGTAGGCTTCGAGCGAATCGGGAGTAGCGAAACGGATCGCGAGGCAACTCTCCGCCTCGATCTCGATATTTTCCCTCGCGCCGGTACCGTTGTCTTGAGATCGGGCGAGTGTGCCTGTCTGGACGGGCGAGGACGCCCGTCGCTCCCCTTGTCGATATAGCAGCGAGTGCGCATCGACGCCGAAACCGAGGTAGGGTTGGCGCGTCCAATATTTTAAGTTGTGGCGCGACTCAAAACCGCGGCGGGCAAAGTTGGAGATTTCATACTGTGCCATGCCCGAGGCTTGCAGCATGTCGCATGCCTGCTGGTAAAAGTCGGCGGTGGCGTCATCGTCAGGCACGAAGTGAGCATGGTAGCGCGCGCCCCCGGCGATGAGTTCGCTTCCCAGCCGGGACTCATCGTCCACTTCGAGCATGTAGACGCTGGCGTGAGGAACGCCGGTGGCTATTGTTTCGGAGACCGAGAAGGCCCAGCTTTCAGCCGTCTGGTACGGCAAGCCGGCAATCAAGTCTATGTTGATGTTGTCGAGGCCCGCCTCTCGCAAGCGAGTAATTTCTTCCAGAACTGTGACACGTTTGTGCAGCCGTCCCACCGACTTTGCTTCCTGATCTACGAAGGATTGCACTCCCAGACTTACACGATTCACTCCGCATTGCTGGAGAGTCTCGATGAGAGCTGGTGTAAGCGTTGAGGGGGCACACTCTACCGTTATCTCGGCATCAGGAGTGATCTCGAATTTTTCGCGCACCACCTCGAAGATGCGAAGTAACTGCGCGGACTCGAGGATTGAGGGCGTTCCGCCACCGAGATAGACGGAATCGGCGATTTCTTCCCGGACGCATCCAAGCCCTGAAGATAGTTGGTGCGAGTTGGCAATATCTTCCAACAAGCGAGCAACATAGTTTTCGTACGCTGATTTCGAAAAGACGTCCGAGGCGAAGTTGCAGAAGCTGCACTTGGTCCTACAGAAAGGAACGGAGATGTAGAGGCCAAGCGCCATACCCCTTTATTTTAAGTTAACGGTGCGATCAATGCTGTAAAGACGCTTCAGGCCGCGGCAAATGGTGCTACGTACAAACGGTTATCTCTCGAAGCCATCAGTAGCTTAAAATATGAACTTATAACGGCTTTGCGCCGGGCGCCAGAACTTTAGTGGCATTGAGTAAGGGAAAAAATATGAGCGAGGATTCAATCGAGCAGTCGTGTAAGCATTGTGGTGAAACGTTTTCTAATTTCCTGCATGAGATGGCCGACCAGAACGCCAAAGTTGCCACCTGCCCCAAGTGCGGGAAGATCCATGAATTTCCCGATCTGAAGGCAGCCAAACCGGTGAAGAAGAGACGATCTCTCAAAAGAGCGAGTGCTGCTCGATAGATGATCGACTCAGTTTTTCCGTTTTCCATCCTTGGGAGCGTTTCTGCCATCTAGTGTGAGCAAGGGATTTTGGGATAGTCTTAACTGAGAAACTCGCGATCATTCGTGATTTCCCACGGCTGCGATGGCGTCCAACCAAGAAGAAGAAGTTTTAGGCAAAGCATACGACGGCCGGTTGATGCGGCGGCTGCTTACGTACTTGCGTCCATACAAGTGGCACGTAGTAGTGGCGCTGGCGGCGATCATCCTGAAGTCCGCATTAGACGTCCTGGGCCCGTTTCTCACCAAGATTGCCATTGATAAATATCTGGCGAAGTCGCCGAACTCACACTCCTGGATTGGCGATCGTCTGAGCAGCACTCCGATGACGGGCATTGCGCAGATAGGTGGGCTTTACGTTGGGATTCTTGTTTTCACCTTTACGCTGGAATTTGTCCAGACATACCTGATGCAGTGGACTGGGCAGAAGGTTATGTTTGACCTGCGAAAGCAAATTTTTCGCCATCTGCAATTCATGCATGTCGGATTTTTCGACAAAAATCCGGTGGGCCGGCTGGTAACGCGCGTGACTACAGACGTCGATGCGCTGAATGAAATGTTCACGGCGGGAGTGGTTTCCATTTTTGAGGATGTGTTCGTGCTGGCGGGAATTATTGCCATCATGATGGAGATGAACTGGAAGCTGGCGCTGATCACATTCACAGTGCTGCCGCTGATCATCTACGCGACTCTGATTTTTCGGGACAGGGTGCGCGATTCCTACAGACGCATTCGCACGGCTATCGCGCGCATCAATTCTTACTTGCAGGAAGCGGTTTCAGGGATGCTGGTGCTGCAGCTTTTCAATCGCGAGAGGCGAGCGTACAAGAAATTCTCCGACATCAACGCCTCGCATATGGAGGCGTTTAAGGACGCCATCCTTTCGTATTCAGTGTATTACCCGGTGGTGGAAATTTTGTCGTCCATCGCGGTAGCCAGTCTTATCTGGTTTGGTGGCAGCGAGATTCTACGCAATATGAGCGTGGCTAGCCTAAGCGTGGTGTTCCACAAAGGAAGTCTGCCCGCGTTCCATTTGGTGCAAATTCCGATGAGTGTTGGCACTCTCGTTGCGTTCATGGCTTACGCGCAAAGATTTTTCCGCCCGATTCAGGATTTGAGCGAGAANNATGGCG
Organism: Acidobacteriaceae bacterium; assembly: GCA_003135495.1. GTDB lineage: Bacteria > Acidobacteriota > Terriglobia > Terriglobales > Acidobacteriaceae > Acidiflorens. Next base: position 8,259 of record PLBX01000541.1, read on the forward strand.
GCGGGAGAGCGCGTATTTAAGTTAGTTGATACGAAGATTGAGGTCACGTCGCCGGAAGTTACGAAGCGTCCGGAGGGAGCGGGGCGGATTGAGTTTGATCATGTGTGGTTTGCGTACAA
>PLBX01000564.1 GCA_003135495.1 Acidobacteriaceae bacterium
CCAAGTGGATTCTCTCTCATTCCACCTGGTACAAATTTCGCCGGTCACGTCAGCGGGCAGTCGAGAACTAAGGGATTTTCCACCTATGGTGGTTATCGGTCAAGGAGAATCATTCGCAGGGTGAAACGGAGATGCGGCCAAGTGTTCAATGGCACTGTGCGGACTCCACACGGGCTCTAATTTCGCTCGTTGGAACAATAGTATTACAGTGGGCCACGCACCACCATGAGTAATGATGCCCGGCCCTAACTGGCACACACCAATGGAGTGGGGTGTGCCAGCCTGCTAACAGGACCCACAGCGTTAGCCTCGCTGCTCTCTGACGCACTGTCAATAAAAAATAGCATAGGAGAACAGCAAAGGGACAATTGCAGAGGTGCACGGTCTTTCGTTCGCCGCTCGTGACCTTGCGCAGGTTACGAGCGGCTGCGAACATCCTCAATGGGGACCGCCTTGAAGATCCTATTAGTAGAAGATTCGGCCATCGACAGACATGAGGTCGGGAAATATCTGACGGAGTGGGGGCTGGACTATGCTGTAGTTGACAATGGCACCGAAGCGGTCAAGCTTTTCGAATCTCCTCACCCTCCAAATTTGGTGTTACTCGACTGGCTGCTTCCCGGCATCGATGGTATTGATGTTTGCCGTGAGATTAGAAAGCTGGGAAAGAATGGCCCATACACGTACACCGTAATGCTGACGGCGAAGAGCCGAAAGCAGGATTTACTCATGGCTATGGAGGCTGGGGCAGACGATTACCTAGCCAAGCCGGTAGACCCTTCCGAACTCCGGGCGCGAATCCTCGCAGGCAAGAGAATACTGGAACTTCAGCAGTCCCTTCGATTCGCCGCGACTCACGATTTTCTAACGGACCTGCTAAACCGCGCCGAGATACTTTCAGTCCTGGAAAAAGAATGGTCGCGGAGTAGACGCGAGAAAAAGCCGGCAACAGTCATTCTGGCGGACATTGACCACTTTAAAAGCATCAACGATTCTTTTGGCCACGCCGCTGGCGACGACGTCTTGAAAGAAGTAGCGGCAAGACTGAAATCCACGTTGAGGCCCTATGATGCGGTGGGCCGTTATGGCGGCGAAGAATTTCTTCTCGTCTTACCCGCTTGTGATCTAGTTATAGGTCGCAGACGTGCCGACGAGATCCGTCACCTCATTTGTGAGGAGCCGATCTCCACCCCCGCAGGCAAAGCTTCGGTAACCATCAGCATGGGTGTTACGGTCACCGCGTTCAATCATGAGCTATCTATAACCGAGATTCTCCATCAAGCCGATATGGCCTTATACGAGGCCAAGAAGCTGGGGCGGAATCGCGTCGAGTTCAAATATGGTTCCGTCTCTAGGGCCGGGCTAATACACGCGCGCTCATAGGGAGGAGCGGCGTAGCCTCACTTTGAGCCTATACGGGAAGGATTAATCTGAAAGTACTCCTAGCGGAAGACAGCAAGTTTCTTCGAGTTGCGACGGAACGCGCCTTGGCAGGTGCGGGATACGAAGTGATCAGCGCCAGCGACGGAGAGCAGGCCTTAGTCTTGGCACGCCAGCATCTGCCCGCATTGGTACTCCTGGACATAATGCTGCCGAAGAAGAGCGGCTTGGATGTGCTGAAGGCTTTAAAGGAAGACTCAGCAACAGCACCCATTCCCGTAATGATGTTGACCAGCCTCTCGCGGCAAAATGCGACGCAACTTGAGAAAGATGGGGCGAGCAGTTTTTATGCAAAGTGTGACGCTATGCTGGGGAATGGGCCTGACTCATTGATAAACCGAGTCAATCAGATGCTAAAGAAGCGGTAGTGGTAGGGAGGTATCAAACGCGCCAGTCTGCTGGCGGATCTTCGATCTCCCAGAAATTGTTCGGCCTCTCAAACTCAAGTCCCGTCAGCCATGAAGCACTTTCAGGTAGTGGGATGACGAGCACAACGCGAGCCCTTTTATTACGGCCATTGGAGACAAGCTTTACGTTGACCAACAATTGTTTCTCCAATTGCTCGCGAACGATAACACCGCAACCGTGTGCGTTCACGACCACGGTCAGATATTCCGCGCGAAAATCATATGCAGGATCAAGGCTCGTGATTTCAATCGCAATCTTTCGTGAGAGGCGAGTACTACGTCTGACATCGTCTTTATCCAACGCGGTTCCTCCGCTTGGACTCAACGCTAACTGCCGTCCGGACTTACGCTAGACCATTTCTAGAGAGCCGGCATACTTGCGGGAAATATATTACGAAAGCCGAACAACTAACGCCTCTACCCTCAACCTCATCCGCCGCGCAGCCGGGGATTTCCAAGCTAGTGCCCTTCGCTGTAGCAGCACACGTTACAATGGGCGTGAATTGGGATTTCGAAGGGATTCATGATGGATCGCCGGGACTCGCTAAAGTTGCTATTGGCCGCTTCTTGTAGCACCATCCTTCCCCCGTGGTTGTCGGCGGCCCGCCGGCCGCCTGCATCTTCAACAACATCCGATGGCGGAAATGCGTACTTACAAAGCCGCCGCGAGAATGCCGTGCAAGTGATCGCTCCTGTCTTCACCTGGCTGCCGATGGGCGAGGTGAAGCCTGAAGGATGGATCAAAGAACAAATGACGCGGGACCTCAACGAGGGCTTTGCGGGGCGGCTCGACGAGCTGTGCCACGAAGCTGCGTCCGACATCTTCACAAGCCATCGCAACAGCGGCTCGGCGGAGAACACCAGTAACTCCGCCAAAATTAATTGGTGGAACGGTGAGACGGAGGGAAACTGGCGCTCAGGCTTCATGATGATGGCCTATCTTGCCGGCGACGAAGAGGCTATTCGCAAGGCGGACGAATATGTGCACCGCATTTTGTCATCGCAAGAGAAGGATGGCTACCTGGGTGTCTTCGCGCCGGACATGCGCTTCTCCGCGCCGGGCGATCTGTGGACGCAGGCTTGCTTGTTGCGGGGGCTGCTCGCTTACGGCGAATTGGCCCATGATGAGCATGTGCATCAGGCAGTCGTTCGTGCGGCCGACCTTATTGTTTCCATAATGGGTGCCGGAAAAACTCCGCTCGCATCGGGTCCGGGAGGATACGGACAAAGTCACGACCTCATGATCTCAGACGTGATGGAGGCGCTCTTCAATCAGACCGGCGATGTAAAGTATCGAGACTTCATGCTCAGTCTCTACGAGGAGATGAGCGAGACCGCGCGTAACTCTGATACAAGTCTGCACAACCTTCTCGATCTGGACGCGGGTTTTGCCGATCACGGCGCCAACACGTATGAGACGATCCGCGTGCCGCTCTGGCTTTGGATGGCCACGGGCAGGGAAGACCTTGGACAAGCCTCGCGCAACGCGCTCGAGAAGCTCTCTCGCTATACCGAGGTTAGCGGTTCGGCTGTAAGTCAGGAAGATGTCGCGCGCCTCAAGCCCGATCCACAATTCACCGAATACGAGTACTGCGCCACCAAGGAGATTCAATCCACGCTTCAATCGGCGCTGCAAAAGACGGGACTGCCTTACCTCGGCGACCGCGTCGAGCAGATTTGGTTCAACGCAGCACAGGGTTCGCGGCTGCCTGATGGCAGTGCGATCAGTTATCTGACGTGCGATAACCGCTTTCACTGCGACAATCTCTCTCCGGACGGTATGCATCCCGATCCCCAGAGCAAGTTCTCGCCCACGCATGCGGACGTAGCCGTCTGTTGCAATCCGAACGCTACCAATATCGCCCCCCTCTTTGTGCGCGGCATGTGGATGCGCGTGACGGATGGCGGTCTCGCGGCTTTGCTCTACGGCCCGTGCTCGGTTTCGACGACCGTCAGCGGGGTGCGCGTGCAGATCGAGGAGAAGACCAGCTATCCCTTCAAGAATGAGGTCGAGATTACGGTGCGGGCTGAGCGTGAGATCGAGTTCCCGCTGCTGCTGCGCGATCCGGGCTGGTCCCACGGCACCGCGGTCACCTGCGAGGGGGCCGACATTCGTCGCGAAGGTGGCTATTGGATCGTGACACGTAAGTGGAGGGCCTCCGCGATCGTTACCCTTGAGTTCCGGCCCACCGTGCGCGAGGTCGCCGCCACCAACGGCGAGGTTGCGCTTCAATACGGTGCGCTGCTGTTTGTGCAGCGAATCGGGGAGCGCAAAACCGTGACGAAGACCTATCCCGTAAAAGGCTTTGAAGATACAACTTACTTGCCGATGCCGGGAAAATACGAAGCGTTTGTGCTGCCGGCGTCCGCCCGCTGGCGTGGATTCGGCTTGAAACCTGTCTATTTGACCCAGGGAACGAATTGGTTGCGTCCCTTTGATACGCCGGTGATTACGCTTCAAGGCACGCTGCCAGGTAAGTCAGACCGCTCAGAAATTGCGGTCACGTTGGTGCCCATCGGCAATGCCCCAATTCTGCGCCGCGCAACGTTTCCGATTGCGCCCTAGCAACTTGAACTACAGTTCTATTGTGGAAAGCTCGCGCAATCAGCAGGTCGCGTGCGAAATCGCCCGAGTGGGGTCAGCCTTGGCGAGAGAATTGCTCCCGCAAGGATTTTTGGAACGCCGCTGAGCGATTCTGTGAGCCGTACCCAACCCAATCCCCAACTTTACAGAAACCGTGCGCCAGGAAGCCCCAGAATCGCGCATCGCTAAAATCGTAGTTTCATCGACGATCACCCGAGGACGCCCAAGACGCTTCCCTTTTGCCTTTGCGTTTCGAAGCCCGGCCTTTACTCGCTCCTGGATTAGTGCGCGCTCGAACTGAGCCATGGCGCCCACGACATGGAACATCAGCCGGCCGGATGGCGTACTGAGGTCGAGATTGTCCCGCAGACTGATGAAACTGAGCCCCAGCGCTTCGAGTTCCGCCAGAGCATTCACCAGATGCCGCAGGGAGCGGCCGAAACGGTCCAGCTTCCAGACGAGTATGGAATCAAAACGGCGCCGTCGAGCGTCGATCATGAGTTGATTCAGGGCTGGCCGGGATTCTTTCGAGCCCGAATAACCTACATCGGTATATTCCTGGACGATCGTCAGCCCACGGGCCATGCAGTACTCGCGTAACTCCCGAAGTTGAAGCTCTGGGTTCTGGCCGTTGTTCGTACTTACTCGCGAGTACAGAGCAACACGATTAGTAGTCATAACTTGCCGCCCTTCCGGGCCTTCGCTACGACCATCGAGGACCGCAAGCGTGCGAGTAGTTCGTCTTGGGGTAAAAGGCTTGTTAAAAGCGCCTGTCGGCATTCACGCTCGATAGCCGCGGCCTCACGAGCGATGNNGCCTCGGTGGGTGCGCTTCACAAATGAACAAGGGGGAGAGCGCTTGGCTTCCCCCTGTTCTGTAGTTGCTTATGCTGCTCTGGACTCCCTAGTTGCAGCCATCACCGCAGCCACCAACTGCAGGCGGTCATCGATGGCATCTTCTAGTCCTTGCTGCCCGAGACCCGCCGGGATAAAGCGCTTCACTAGCTCTCGCACCTTCTCGTCGCCGCTAAGGTCGATGACGAACTCCCCCATTTCTTCGCCGCGGACAGAGTCTATCTCGATCGCTGCCTTCGCGATTGTCCTGTACAGCGCTGGTCGGTTGACTGCCGTGATTGCTTTGCTAATTGCTTTTTCTTGTTTTCGTGGCATTTTGTTAGCCCCTCCAATGTGGGCCCTGTGATTCCTTATACAAGAAGCGCTATTCGTATGTCAAGAACATTCTGAAAATGATTGCAAACAGCGCTTCTTGTATGTGATAATCATGGCATGAGAAAGAATCCACATGCTGTTGCCCTAGGCCGTAAGGGCGGGAAGAAAGGCGGGACTAAGGGTGGTACCAATCGTTGGGCCGGTATCCCCGCAGAAGAACGCTCGAAAATCGCTCGTAAGGCAGTGAATGCGCGATGGAAGAAGGCGCGAGAGGCGAAGAAGAAGTGAGGGCAGTAGCAATAAAGAAGGGTCAGATCCAACAGAAAACACCGGGCCTGCAAGAAATGGGCACCTTTCGCTGTGACGGTTGTGGAGAAGAGTTCTCAATAAATCATCCGTCGGAGTTCGCCAATATCCGCGTCGCTGAAAAACAGGCACGCTGGCTCGAAAAGGTCCTTACCGACGAGCATGAGCGCGACAGGAAGCACCCCGACAAGATCGAATTACCTGATTGATTAGCTGCGAAATGGGCCGAAGCTTTGGATGTGTGGCCGCGCGCGGGCCTGGAGGCACAATGAAGAGCTACGTGGGGGTGGGAGTCGCCGTTGGTGTCGGTGTAAGAACTGCGCTCGGTCGGCGTGTACGAGTTAGCCCACGGGAAAATTCCTATTCCGCTCGGCGCGATACCACCTGAGCCGCTACCTCCACCGGAAGAGTCGAAAGACGATCCAATGGTGAATCAAATGTATGAGTATATGGAAGACGATACGGGAACAGTTCCTAGCAGCGCGAGGAGGCTAAGGAAGCTGCGCTATTTCTCGGTAGCTTCCCTCACGATCCGAGCAGCGGCTTGGCTGGAATCCTCTTCAAAGGGAAGCAGCGTATCGCAGGGAATGTCCTCTATAGGCTTGCCCAGTAGTTGCTGCTTGGAAATGTTGAACGATTGGATAGCGGCTGTCTGTCCGCCATGGGAGATTGCCAGTACCTTGAATATTCCTCGCTTGTGAAGAGAGATTACGAGACCGCCAGTAACGGGAACGAATTGCTTATTAGCCATGCGGACAGTTTCCCACAGACCGAATCGGGTTGCCAGCCCTGTGGATTTCAAACTGCACCGCTACCAAATGGGGCGCAGTCTTGACTTGGCATTTACAATCGACTTAGTACCGGATAGCTGTCGGCTTGATCACCGGCAGCGATAA
>PLBX01000478.1:0-2532 GCA_003135495.1 Acidobacteriaceae bacterium
CGTTTACGGATCAGCGTTTACGGATCATCGTTTACGGATCAGCATTTACGGATCATAGACTGCTGTATGCATTCCGGCATGACGAGCGGCTTCCTGCATCTGATCCAGTTTTCTCTGCTGTTCGTCGAGTTGCTGCTGTAATTGCGTGATGCGCCGCAGTTGCCTTGCCTGGTCACGATTGTATGGACCGGCATAGGGGTAGACGCTAACATCGGCAAATTGAAGAGTGGCCTTCAGGTGGTCGATTCGCGATTGCAAGGCCGCGATCTTGTCTTTTTGCGCCAGGATCTGTCGCTTCCATTGTTCCGCGGCTCTCTGCTCGGCGAGGCGTTGTTGTGCGAAGCGCTGTTCTGCGCGCCGATCAGCCGCGCTTTGTTCGGGACTTTTGTTTGGAACACTCGCTGGCTGTGCGGCAGTTGCGGCTTGATCCGCGACCGGGTCGGCCTCCGGATCCTTCGGGAGATCCTTATTCCTGATCACCTTGGGCTGTGCTGCGGATGTAGTGTCGGCTTTCTTTTCCCGATTTTCGCGGGCGACATCTCCGAGCGACTGCGCGGAGGCAGTCAAGCCTATGGGCACAAGCAGCGCCAGCGCGATTGTCAAATTCTTGAGAAATATCCGCTGCATAACCCTCCGTGGATGTTATGCCGTGACTCTCTTTAATGGTAGCGGTTTTCGAGCCCGCCTTCTGCTAACGACAGTACCCTGCATTGCAAACTAAAGTGAGGTCGGACATGGGCCAAACGGCCATGGTCTTATATGGCGGCCGCTTATATGTGGCCGTCCGCATGTCCTTAAAATTTCAACTGATGGGTGATTGCACGCGGCGCACGAGACGATTAAGATTTCTGCACTCCCATGTCTGAAGTTATTTCTACCGAACCTATGCCTGCCGAGCCCATTTCAACTTCCGGTCCAACCTCTCATATTGAGCCTTCTGTCGAGGTATTTGCGGTTTACGGCGTGGAGCCTGAGATTCAGGCCTATGCCATGGCCAAGTACTCTCGGTCGGCGCTTTCGATGAAGGAATCGCTGAAGGAAATAACGCTGCAGAAGGCGGAGAAATTCCTTAACACGTTTTACTTTCAGTATGGGCATCGCTCGATTGCGGATCTTGCCCACATCGCGCTTGCCATCGAGCGGCTGTCGATTCTTGCTGCGATCGTGGTCGCCGACGAGCAGCGTTGGGATGGGCAAGAACGCTCGACTCGCTATCAGGATTTCAGGAAGAGCGGTTACTACACGCCCAATTTTGGGGACTCTGTTGTCGATGGGGCGGGGTCGTCTGCGCGAGTGTTATATCGCGAAACGATTGAAGCGCTTTTTGCAACTTACGAGAAAGTTTCGCAGCGGACCTTTGAATATCTGGTGGGCATCACGCCGCGGCCCTCAGAGATGAAGGCAGAGGCTTACGAGCGAACGCTGCGCGCCCGGGCTTTTGATATTTCGCGGTATCTGTTGCCGCTTGCCACGAATACTTCGCTGGGGGAGATTGTTAACGCCCGCACTTTGGAAACTCAAGTTGCGCATCTTCTCGCACAACCGCACAAAGAGGTTCGCGATCTGGGAGCGCGGCTGAAGCAGGCTGCGATTTCTCCTGCGTACAACGCGAATGAGGAATCGCTGCGGAGTCTTGTGGCCGAAATTCGCGCTGTGTCGCCAGCGATTGCCGATCGCGCGGAACGCGAACTTCTGCGCGAGGTTCGAGTTGCGCCCACGGCTGTGAAGTATGCCGATCCGAATGTGTATGAAATCGAAACACGCCGCGAACTGCGGCAAGCCGCCGGCGAATTGATGCGAGGCGCTGCTATCGAGCCTGCGCCGCTGGTGGATTTGGTTGAGGCGGATTCGTCGGGAAGCGACTCGCTCGAGATTGAGCTTGCGGCCACGCTTCTTTATAGCCACTGTCATTATTCGTACCGGCAACTGCGGAGTGCGATTGAATCGGCGGGCGCGCCGCGATGGCGCGAGATCATTGAGCTTGGTTTGCGGCATCGTGGGAAGCACGATGAGATGCCGCGTCCGTTCTTGGCGGGGCAGGCATTTCATTTCGATATTCTGATGGACATTGGCGGGTTCCGCGATATGCATCGACACCGGCGGTGCGTGCAGATCATGCAGGATTTCACGACTATCCACGGCTTTGACACGCCGCCGGAAGTCGAAGCTGCCGGAGTGCGATCCGATTACGAAGCAACCATGAAGCGAGTTGAAGCCGCAGTGCACGCGCTTGCAGCTACTGGAGGCGAAGAGGCGGCGCAGAACGCGCAGTACGCGAGTCCGCTGGCCTTTCGCAAGCGTACTCTTTTTAAGATGGATTTTGCCGAGGCCGTTTATATCTCCGAACTGCGGACGACGCCGGCGGGACACACTTCCTATCGCAATGTTGCGTATGCGATGTATGAGGCTGTGGCGGCGAAGTATCCGGTGCTGGCGAAATATTTCCGAGTGCATGACGTGCACGAGCCGGTGGATTTGTTGAAGCGCTGACGAAGGGCGGTTACCACCAAGGGCACGAAGGTTCACGAAGGA
>PLBX01000478.1:2540-3013 GCA_003135495.1 Acidobacteriaceae bacterium
ATGAATCTCGCCTCTAGAATCAAGCTCACACATGCCTCTCTATGAATATCTTTGCAAGAAGTGCGGACATCGTTTTGAAGAGATCAAGAAGTTTTCCGACAAGCAACCGACGAAGTGTCGTGAATGCGGCGGCGTTATTGAGCAGGTGATATCGGCTCCGGCGGTGCAGTTCAAGGGGTCGGGATGGTACGTGACCGATTACGCGAAGAAGGGATCGGGTTCTTCGGGATCGGGTTCTGGGTCTTCGGGCGGATCTTCTTCTGAGTCGTCTTCTAGTTCCTCGGATGGCGATAGCGGCGGGAAAGAAGCGAAGGATTCCAAGGATTCGAAGGATTCCAAAGAGGCGAAGGATAGCAAAGAGAGCAAGAAGGAAGATAAACCTAAGTCCGACGGCTCTGGCAAGAAGCAGAAGAAAAACTAGCGCGCGATTATTTAGAACGAGGCGTTTAGATGGACGGGCGAGGACGCCCGTC
>PLBX01000215.1 GCA_003135495.1 Acidobacteriaceae bacterium
CTGAGAACAATGTTTACCATGGGGCAAGTCTCCACTTTCACGATCGGGGATTTGGTCGTGCCGGTTGTCGTCGAGGCCTATCGCACCAACTGGTTCCCCGCCGAGGACGTGCTTTTGGCGAAGACATCATCCCATGAAGGTGGTAATGCAGAGTTTCGATCAAGACTGACAAGCAGGCCCGGCTTTTCTTTCTACGCTTTTGCGATTACACACCCATTAAACTCCGGGCGGTAATCTTTCCAGATTCCTGTTGCTGGCGAGATTATCCGGACAGGAGCATCTTCAGCATGTTTCGCGGTCCTCGCCCATTGCCACGCGTGTTGGATTCCGGAGGATTCGAAGTAACGCGTCTCGGACTGCAGAATGGCGGCTCCCGCGGACGAAAGCAGAAAACGGATTCAAGTCAGCGGAGATGCGGGCCACCCGCCACTAGAATCCCCGGGGCGCACAATACCTACCAACTTCGCCACACGGCATCGGTTGGTTATTCCCAGCCTAACTCTTCTTCCCGGTCACGGCATAAAAAGCAGTCGCTTTTTGCTCAACGTTCTTGCTACCGCACTTGGGGCATTTCGCGTCTACTTCGTGTTCCTTCAGGGTGAGAATTACTTCGAAGGTTTTGTGACAATCGTGGCAAACGTAGTCGTACACGGGCATAGGGGCCTCCCGCTCGATTGCGATCACGAGCTACGGTTGGAATTGTAGCGCTAACACCCGCCGCTTGTCCGTGAGCCCGAGGCTAGTGGCAGCGTATCGCTATTTCCGGTCGCATCGGCAGGTCAGTCCCGGTGCCCACACGAGCGAGCCACGGCGCAATGCTGCCAAGGTCGGACGGAACGACCCGTGCCCGTGCGGCTCTGGGAAGAAGTACAAGCGGTGCTGCGGCGGGGCGAGGATGGGCTGAGTCCTGTTTGTCGTGTGCCTATTTGTGACTACTTTTGAACGAAAAGCAGGTTAAAATTTGCCATTTCTACTGAGATTTTGTTTTTGAGTAATTCCTGCTAACGGTTTGACAGGCGTGCGTTTTGCCAGTATTGATGGGAAAGGTCACGAGCATTAAAGAGATTCCCGGTAGCGCTACCAAACTACCTGCTCATTTAAAGTTCTTCCAACGGATGAAAGTCACGCTGTTTCGGCAAAAATGTAAAGATTTAGTTAACTCTCGGAAAAAAATCCCTCGCAACCGCCGCGCAAAAATTTCTGTGAGAAAATATAGCCTGATTCTCGATCTGATCGTCGTTGGCGCAATCGTTGCGAAATCACGTACCGCTTCATACGAGCCCTTAGGTGCAATGGTGCTCGATCTGATCTGATCCATCCCCATTTGTGGAGAGTTTTCTCTGTCTATACCGATTGAAGATTATGCGATGATCGGCGACTGCCACACCGCCGCCCTAGTTTCGAAACAGGGTTCCATCGATTGGCTGTGCCTTCCCTCCTTCGACTCCCCCGCGTGTTTTGCGGCCCTGATCGGCAGCCCTGAAAACGGTCATTGGTCCATTTCGCCTACGGAGCCGGTCCGCGCCATTCGCCGCCATTACCGTGATTCGACTCTGATTCTGGAAACTGAATTCGAAACCGAAAGCGGATCGGCAAAAATCATCGACTGCATGATGACTCGCGAAGGAACGCCCAAGCTTCTGCGCGTCGTTGTCGGCACCAGTGGACAGGTGCGCATGAAGATGGAACTCATCATTCGATTCGACTATGGTTCGGTTGTGCCTTGGGTGCGTCGTACGGAAGCCGGGATCTCTGCAATCGGCGGTCCGGACATGATCCGGCTGCACACCGATGCTCCCCTGTTCGGCGAGAACTTGAAAACGGAATCGGAATTCACGGTTGACGAAGGACAAAAAGTTTCCTTTGCGATGACGTGGTATCCGTCGAACGAGCGCGAACCCGCGCCCGTCGATATTGAATCGGCGATTCAAAAAACGGAGAAATGGTGGCGGCACTGGTCGGATCAGTGCACGTATCAGGGCCGATGGCGCGACGCAGTGATGCGATCGCTCCTCACTTTGAAAGCACTGACTTTTTTACCCACGGGTGGAATCGTCGCCGCTCCCACCACCTCTCTGCCAGAATGGTTGGGCGGCGTGCGCAATTGGGACTATCGTTTTTGCTGGGTGCGCGACGCCACCCTCACCCTGCAATCTCTGCTAAATGCAGGTTATTTGGATGAAGCGCGCGAGTGGCGGGAATGGCTGTTGCGTGCGGTCGCCGGTAGTCCCTCAGAACTCAACCTGCTTTATGGGCTCCGTGGCGAGCGCAGGCTCACGGAATTAGAACTTCCTTGGCTGAAGGGATACGAGAACTCGGTTCCAGTTCGAATTGGAAACGCCGCCTACAAGCAATATCAACTCGATATTTTCGGCGAGGTGGTTAACACTCTTTTCCATGCGCGCCAGGCTGGCCTCGGACCATCGCGCCACGCCCGCAATGATATTGCGCTAGCAATGCTTGAATTTTTGGAAACAGGTTGGGAGCGCCCCGACGAGGGCATTTGGGAGGTGCGCGGTCCAAGGCGCCACTTCGTCCATTCCAAAATGATGGCATGGGTCGCCGTTGATCGCCTTATAAGATCGTCAGAGCTTGGTCGCTTCAAAACAGATTTGCCGCGATGGAAAAAACTTCGCGATGCCATCCACGAGCAAGTTTGCACAAAGGGTTTCGACCCGGAATTGAATTCCTTCGTGCAGTATTACGGAGGCAGACATCTCGACGCCAGCCTTCTAATGATGCCGCTCGTCGGCTTTCTTCCGGCCGATGATCCACGCGTATTGGGAACGGTCAAAGCCATCGAAACCAATCTCATGCGCAATGGCTTCGTCGAACGCTACACAGAGGATCCCGCCGTCGATGGCATGCCGCATGGAGAAGCATCATTCCTGGCCTGTTCTTTCTGGATGGTCGATAATTACGTGGCCCAGGGACGCCAAACCGAAGCAGAGAACATGTTCGAGCGCCTTATAAGCATTCGTAATGACGTTGGCTTGCTCTCCGAAGAGTATGACGCCGTTGCAAAGCGCCAGCTCGGCAATTTTCCTCAAGCCTTCTCCCACGTCGGCTTGGTGAACGCCGCTTTCAATCTAACCCGAGGTTCGATTGAGCCTATTCCCTTGGCACGCGTTAAAGCTACAGAAAGGCACTAAGCTTGCGAAGAATCAACAGGGAGTGATTTCTGCGTTTTTCCTACGCCTGAATCGAAGCTTTGGTCTTTTTTCCCGCCGTAGCAAACTTCTGCAGTACCTCAACAAACGCCGTTGTAGCGCACGATAAAGTGCGGTCGCGGCGATAAGCGAGTCCGAGTTCGCGAAAAAGTTCCACATCTTCCAAGTCGATTAGCTTGACTCGCCCAGACGCAACTTCATCGCGCGCAAACGAAGCGCTCACCAGCGACACCCCAAGATTGGCGGCGACAAAGCTCTTGATCATGCCAATGCTCGGCAGTTCCATACGAACTCGCAACTCGTCACGATAGGGCCGGAACAATTTATCCATCAGCCTCCGCGTGTGCCCTGTCTTCGGCAGCAGCAGCGGATGTTTGACGATATCTTTCACCGCCGCCGTCTTATGCTTGGCCAACGGATTATTCGGGCTCACCATCAACATCAACTTGTCGCGAAATATAGGTTGAATCTCGAGACTGGGAGACTGCACCGGCAAAGTCAGAATGCCAACTTCAATCGATCCGTTCTCCAGCTTTTCCGTGATCTTGTAACTGAAACTCCGATAGATGTTGATCTGCACCGGAGGATAAAGCCGGCAATATTCAGCAAACACCTGTGGCAAAACGTAAAGACATGTCGCCTCGTTGGCGCCTACTCGAAGCGTGCCGCGAGGGGTGCTGCTATGATCGGCCACCGCCGTAAGCGACTCTTCCCGCAGCAGTTTTAGCCGCTCCGCATAGTCAAATAGTATTTGCCCGGCCGGGGTCAACTTTACCGTCTTGCCCGACCTGTCAAGCAGGCGGTCCCCATACTCCTGCTCCAACTGCCGAATCTGGGCGCTAACCGCCGATTGAGAGCGAAAAACCTTCTCTCCGGCGCGAGAAAAGCTGCCTTGTTTGGCCACTTCCAGAAAGGTAATGAGCTGATCGAAATCCATAAAATTTATGCGGGGATTATAAATGGACGGATGTAAATTTCGTCGGGAATTCAGACTCTTTGTCCGAGTTCACAACAAATCCTGAATTTTGCATCCCTTACATCGAAATTCTTAATTTTACTTTCTCTCGGATTTAGCGGTAACTAGGAGATTGCAGATCTTCGTTCCTAAGCCGAACTGCGCCATGCCCGTCGTCTTAGATTTAGATCAAAGAGTCAGTGACTCAACGCGGCTTGGTAAGACGCATAAGACGCAATCGATGCCATGTTGCAAGCGATTTGATGACTACCCGTCCCCAAAACCCGAACGCACCCCCACCCGCCCAGGGTCTGTACCACCCTGCGCAAGAGCATGACGCCTGCGGCATCGGCTTCGTAGCTAATATTCGCGGCCACAAAAGTCACGACATCATAAACAAGGGAATTCAAGTCCTGCTCAACCTGGCCCATCGCGGAGCCTGTGGCTGCGACTCCGAAANNGTCCTCCAGATCCCACATCAGTTCTTTCTGCGCGAGTGCCGTAACTTGGGCTTCGAACTCCCTCCCCCCGGCTCCTACGGCGTCGGCATGACATTCTTGCCAGTGGAGAAACACGAACGCCTGCAATGCGAAGGCATCCTGGAGAGCATCGTCCGCGAGGAAGGATTAACCCTACTAGGCTGGCGCGATACGCCATGTTTCGCGTCCTCCATCGGCCGCGTCGCGCGCGGTTCGCAACCTTACATTCAGCAGATTTTCAT
>PLBX01000030.1 GCA_003135495.1 Acidobacteriaceae bacterium
TTCAACACCCACGCCTGGTTTCGCCAATCAGGCAATCTGCCCATACATACGCTTGACGACTCTCGGGATGACGATGACCAAGAGGACTGCGGCAACAACCAGAATCTGAACGACGCGATTCATGTCCAGCACAATGCCGCCGCACCCCGATTCTGTCAGTGACGGGTGTCACCCATTTAAGATCCCAGACCGATGTCTCTACTGATTCTGGGAATCCCGCCGGTGCATCCCGCGAAGGCGATGCACAATAATCCGCAGATCGGGAATCGGAACCGAAGTGAAACCACCGAATCGGGTTTTGTCGGACGTTCAAAATGAATAGTTGGCGTAACATCGCGGTTTCACTAACTATGCCCGGCAATTCTCAATTAGTGTAAACGCCTGGTTTCGACAGTTAGCAGGTGACATGCGCCTCTCTCCCACATGATTGATGAGTCGAGACTGAATTCATCTACGCGACGAACCCGGACTCAGCTTTTCATCCGGCTCATCTTTTCGAGCGTAGCCTGTAGCGCGTCGTGGTGCTCCTGCGTGTACCACTCGGGCGCATACTCCTCGAGCAGATCGAAGAGCTCGGAAAGAATGGTCGCGGCCTCACACGTTGGTCTCGTCCGGGAGAAATCTGATGGCCGATACAGCTCGCAAAATCCCGTTTGCATAATTCGAACTCCTTTCCGCAGCCCAAGATTGTCTGCGTGCCAGGTTCCTCGCCACGACGGCAAAGCGCGGTTTTGTCGCTCCGGGCATCCCAGAGCGGCGGACTCACGAGCCGACAGCGGGAAGCCGCGCCGCCCTGATGTCAGGCTCAAGCACTGGATCGAAGGGAAGTCAACTCAGCCTCTCCCTGCGACAGATTCAGCAGAGCGGGAAGATAATGTAGCCTTTTGGCTAAGTGGACCAGTGACCAAGCTGTTTGCCTCCCCCATGAGCTGGGGCACTCTTTGAGGTTAGTATCTATGCTCGACCTTAGGCTAGGCTCACCTGCGCGGACGGTGAATAGCGCCTGCGTGCTAAATGGGTGGCACGATTTGGCCATGAAGGGGCGCAAATGGCCGATGGCTGGAATAGTGGCTTAACGGGCATTCTGGCTCTTGAAGAGCGAACAACTACGATGCGATTGAAAGCTAAGCGGGGCTCTGAGCAGTACCATGCGATGAATTGCTCGATGGCGTACTGGTAGACGCGGCGGGACCCCGGCGAGGCGAGACTATTGAGCACGGCCAACTTACGGTTGCCGTAGTTCCAATCCTGCGGCATGGGAGCCCGTCGCCTATGGGCAAACAGAGAATTAAGTCGAATTACCGTCGCCGAGTGCTTCGGTTGCCGGATCTGGATCACTCCATTGTGTCTTGAGGATCGTCGCTTTTGTGTCGACGTTCTATCTCTCTCGCGAATAAGGGATGTGTGTCAGATTTGTTATTGTCCATCCTGCACTGCAATGTGTCCTTGAATTTTCCCGTTCCAAAACAAGGGGCGAAAGTTATACTCTCGCCGATTCGTCGCCGGCTAAAACAGACCGTAAATATCCAGTTCGGTGGCCGTGGGAACAAAAACTTTCCCGGCCGCAATCGTGGGCACGGTAAATTTCAGAGCTGTGCCAGCGGTATCGCGTGTGCCTGACTGCGAACTGTTGTACAACTCGGTGGCAACATTCGTGGCATCACTGGCATGCAAGACTGATGGGCCGGTGCCGATGTTCGTGTTGTCGATCTCCCAGACGATTCCGTTGGTGGTGCCATTCGCCGATATTGACGTGGTGGCGCCGTGCATCGCGAAGACCGCGGCGCCCTTAGCGGTAAAAGAAAGCCTTCCGCCGCTCCAGGTGAAAGCGCGGAGCACGTCATCTTCGCAATGGTAATAAAGTGAGCCATTCCAATACGCAGGAGTGGAAAAGATATTGTCGAATTGCTTCACGCCCGTCTGTAGAGTTTGGATAACGTTGTTCGACGTGGTCGAAAAGGCGCCCATATCGTCGCGATTGACAACGAAAATATTGCCATCCTTGCCGCCGCCGATGGTTTCGTGGGGAGTGCCGGACGAGTTATCGGGCGTCAGGATGTTCGAACCGCTGCCCAAGTCGGCATCGTTGGGAATGAGGAGGCTGAGGTTGTTATCCGGCTGAAAAAAGTCAACCACTGACAGATTGTTCGCGGACAATCGCAAGAATGCATCGTTGTAGCCGCTGGCGGTATCTCCTATATCGGTTCCGGTAATAATATACGTCTCTCCGGTCGCATCGTTGATGGCAGGCGCGCCGCCTCCCGCCCACAGACCGCCTCCTGCGCCGTCCGCCGTGTCGTTGAAGATATAGCTAAGTTGTAAGGTGGTCTTGTTATAAGCGAGCACCCAACCATGGCTACAGTGGCCAAAGGCCATTTGGATTGTGTTATTGACCGGGTTTAAGGCGAGACCCATGCGTTGATAGCAGGATGACTCCAGTGTAATTTTCCCGTTTACTTGATCCACTCCGGTGCCGGAGACCGAGCCAGTGACGTACACCGGGCCGCCAAACTTTTCAGCGCCGGTAGTGATATCCAGCGCATGTAACTTGAATGGGCTTAGGCTGCCCCCCGTAGCCTCCGCCAGCACATAGATAGTGCCAGTCGTGATATCGATCACCGGAGTGCTGGTAATGCCGAGTACGGGCGAAACGCCTTCAATGTCATTTTTGGGTACGGGAGTTCCCAGACTCTTCGACCACAGCGGAGTGGTTGGTGAACCCGTCGCGTCGAAGGCATAGACAGTGTCCTGTTCGGTCGCTACATAAACTACTTCGTGGTTGGTTCCGCCGATGTTGACCTGCGGGAGATACAGGGGTTGGGTATAGATTTGACCGTCCACAACGTAGGAGTGCTTCTTGCCGAAGTGAGCCGCATTCACGTTGGCAGGAGTTAGAACCGTCTCCTCGGTGAAGGCGCCCTGGCGGGTATCGTCATTGTGATAGGTAAGCACTGCGCCAGGACTGCTGTTGATCACCGTTAGTGAACTCGTGCCGGTCACGGACGCATTAGCGGTGCTGGTGGCCGTGATCGTGTGCGCGCCAATGGCGAATGGCGCCTTGTACATTCCACCCGTTGAGATCGTTCCGGTGGAAGAATTGCCGCCGCCGACGCCATCCACCGACCAGGTAGCGGAGCTGCTGGCAGTAAATTGTTGAGTGCCGCTGGGAGCGACGGTCGCTTCCGCAGGGATGACGGTAAGGCCGGTGTTTACATTCACGGTGACAGTCGCACTCGCACTCTTAGTGGTGTCGGCAACGCTGGTCGCGGTGACGGTGTGCGTGCCCGCCTGAGACGGCGCGGTGTATAAGCCGCTGGCATTTACCGTGCCGGAGCCCGAATTGCCGCCGCTCACGTTATCGACCGACCAGGTCACGGCGGTGTTACTTGATCCCTGTACAGTCGCGGCGAATTGCTGGGTTGTGCCGGCTGTGAGAGTTGCCGACGTGGGTGAGATTGCGACGGTTACTTGAGCGCCAGGGTTAGGCGTGGAGGACGAGCCGCATCCCGCAAGCGTCAGAGCGATCACTAGCACAAAGCAAAATACGGAAATTTTAGACATAACGGCGGGCAGAGCCCATACCAGCGTTCGGTTCATGG
>PLBX01000568.1 GCA_003135495.1 Acidobacteriaceae bacterium
CTCCACGCGGAGCATCATGTTTCACGGCGGCAAGATGTATGTATCGGCCGGATCGAGTTGCAACGCGTGCATTGAAAAAGATCCGCGGCGAGCGGCCGTGATGGAATTTAATCCGGATGGAACGGGTCAGAAAGTTTTTGCCAAGGGCTTGCGCAACGCGGTGGGCCTAGCGGTGAGTCCGAAGACGGATACGGTGTGGGCAACCGTGAACGGGCGCGATATGCTGGGCGACGATTTGCCGCCGGAAGTGATTGTAGATCTGGGGAAGAATGGAGGCGATTTTGGCTGGCCCTATTGCTACGGGAATCATGTTCCGGATTCGAATTTCACAAAGCCTGGCGACGATCGTTGTCGGAGCGTGATTGGTCCGAAGGTGCAGATGCAGGCGCATTCTGCGCCGCTGGGGCTGGCGTTTTACGAGGGCGTGCGGTTTCCTGCGGAATATAAGAACAGTATTTTCGTTGCGTTTCATGGATCGTGGAATCGCAGCGTTCCGACGGGATACAAGATCGTGCGCGTAAAACTTGATGATCGAGGGCAGCCGCAGAATGGCGCGGAAGATTTTATTACGGGATGGCTGGCGCCCGGAGAAAGGAGAAGAGGGCAGTGGATGGGCCGTCCAGTGGGGATTGTGTTTGGGAGTGATGAAGCGATGTACGTTAGCGACGACTCTGCGGGAGTGATTTATCGGGTGATGTACGGGAAGTGATTTCGACAAAAATTGTCACAAGAATTGTCATGCTGAGTGAAGCGAAGGACCCATGCATTATTTCGGCGCCTGCAAAATGCAGAGGTCCTTCGCTTCGCTCAGGATGACAGAAGTTTTTTAAGGTTTATGACAGGTTCGTTTATGACATTGAGTGAATGACGCGTTGGTATGGCCGGGCGGGGACGCCCGGCGCTCCATTTAGTTTATTTATTAATTTAAGCGCAGCAGTATTTTTCGTATTGCTGGTAGATGAAGGGGTCGGTCATGCCGGCTATGTAATCGCAGATGACACGGGGCAAGGGATCGTGCGCGGATTTTTCTCGGTAGTTTCTCGGGAGGTCGTCGGGTTCTTCCATCCAGTGGGCGAAGAGTTCGCTGGTGATGCGCTCAGCATCTTCTTTTTCGGCGGCTAGCGCGGGGCTGTAGTAGAGATTTTCGTAGAGAAATTCTTTGAGCTGGCGGCGCTGTTCTTCGACTTGTGAACTGAATGCGGCCAGGCGCTCTGGATTCCGGCGGATATCTTCGAGAGAGTGCGCGCCGGCCGACTGCACGCGCTGTTTCGTGCTGTTGATGAGATCACCCACCATGGCGTTGAAGATGCTTTTCACGGCCTCGTTGAATACCAGTTTTTCGGGGACATCGGGGTAACGGCCTTTTGCTTCCTGATAATGGCGCTTAAAAACTTCTACGCTATCCGCTATTTGATCGATGACTAGCAAGTGCGCTTCGTAACCATCGTCCAGATCAGCTGTGTTGTAGGCGATTTCGTCGGTCAGGTCGATAAGTTGCGCCTCAAGAGGCGGCCGCAGGTCGAGCAAATACTCAGCCAGTTCGGGATGGTCTTTGGCGCTGTAATCATGCGAGTGCTTGATGATGCCCTCGCGAACTTCGAAGGTGAGATTGAGGCCGCGAAAGGCTGCGTAGCGGAGCTCGAAATCTTCGACAATGCGGAGGGCGTGGAGATTGTGATCGAAGGAGAGGCCATGCTCGCGCATGGCTGCGTCGAGGGCTTTTTCTCCGGAGTGCCCGAAAGGCGGATGGCCGAGATCGTGGACCAAGGCGAGCGCTTCGACGAGATCGGAGTTGAGTCCGAGTTGGGCGGCGATGGTGCGGGAGATCTGCGCGACCTCGATAGTGTGCGTCAGGCGGTTGCGGAAGTGATCGGAGTAACGGCGAGTGAACACTTGAGTCTTCGCTTCGAGGCGTCGAAACGCGCGGGCATGGACGACGCGATCACGATCGCGTTGAAAATCGTTGCGATAGGGGTGAGGCGGCTCGGGATGGCGGCGTCCGCGGGAATTTTCTACGCGAACGGCATAGTCGGCCAGCATGGAGAGAGTTTAGCAGCGCATCGGAAGTTGTTGTTAGAGGGCGAGCGTTTCCCGAGCTGCGCTCGGCTTGGGCGGACCAATGCGTCCGCCGCTACGCGAGAATTATTTGGCGCCTTCTTCTCTTGCCAGTTTCATCTTGGCGGAGTCTAGTTTTTTCTGCACGCGGGCCTGATCGGTGGGATCGACTTCGGCGGCGATGGTGCGATTCCACTCGGTTAGAGCGCGCTCCCAGTTGGTGGCGGCGAGTTTCAGGCGTCCGGTCTTCTGGTAGAGATCGCCGAGATGATCGTGAACGGTAGGATCGGTGTTGATTTTTTGCGATGCCTTGAGGAGATTGTCTTCTGCCTGCTCGTATTTGCCGAGTCGAAAATACGCCCAACCTAAAGAATCAAGATACGCGCCATTGGAGGGATCGAGGTCGACGGCGTGTTTGATGTATCCAAGCGCTTCGTCAAGCTTGGTGTTCTGGTCGGCGAGCATGTAGCCCAGATAATTTAGCGCCGAGGCATGGTCAGGATCGCTGGCTAGAACTTTCTTAAATTGCTGTTCTGCTTCGGGGTAACGCTTCGCGCGCTCGAAAGTTGAGCCCCGCAGAAACCAGATGTATTCCTTATCATCGGGCTTGGCCGAGAGCTGCTCCGCTTTATCGAGGGCCTGTTCGGCATCGCTGAAACGGCGCAGCCGCGTGTACATCTGGGCCAAGGTGATATACACCTGGCGATCATCGGGGCTGGAATTACCCTTCAACATGGCGCGGACTTCTTTGATCGCTTTGTCTGCGTCGCCGGTATCCGCCTGTTGCGATGCCAGCACCATTTTCAGATCGCGGCTGGTGGGAAGTTTTTTGACCGCTTCCTCAGCGGTGTCTGTCGCCTTCTGCCATTCTTTTGCTTCGCGCCAGGTGTCGATGATTTGTTGGTATCCGCGCTCGATATTTTCATCGCCTCCGAGGGCGACGATTTCGCGGAAGGGCTCGATGGCAGCCTGATAATTTCCCTGGTCACGATAAATTGTGCCTAGTCTTTCCAGAAAGACCGCGCGATTGCTCTTCTCGCCGTTCGAGTACTTGCCATCCGCCTTCTCTGATTTCTTGAGCAGGTCGCGCATGATGGGAATGGCTTCGTCGTAGCGGCCCTGCGCCTGGTAGATGGCGGCAATATTGTAGGGAACTTCGAAGGAGTCCTGGACCATGGACTCGGCTTTTTTCAGATTCTCTAGCGCGAGATCGAACTTGCCCTGCTTGCGGTAAATTTCCGCGATGCGAACGTAAGTTTGCGCGTCTTCGGGATTTGCATCCGCAATGACTTTGTACTGTTCGAGAGCGGCCTCGGTCTGGCCGTCATTCAGCAGGTTCTGCGCGAGTCCGCGAATGGCGTCGAGATTGTCGCGGTCGAGTTCAATGGCGTGGCGATAAGACTCGATAGCGTTCTTATATTCTTTCTGCTGCTCATAGGTGTAACCGAGCGCGGAATACAACTTGGCGGAACGCTGCGTATTCGGAACCGAGCTGAGAACATGCGCGGCGCGAGAGGTGTCGCCGAGTTCGTTGTAGAGATAAGCCAGAGTAGTGACGGCTTCTTCCGAGTCGGGCTCGAGCTTTACCGCGGTCTTGAATTCGTTCTCTGCTTTTTGCAGATCGTTGTTCAATCGATAAAGGCGGCCGAGAAGCAGGTGATCATCCATGCTGTCCGGTTGCAGACGGATGATCTGTTCATACTGCTCGATTGCGAGCTTCAGGACGCTCTCTGAGCCGTTGCCAGCCTGCATGTCGCCGAGCGAACGCAAATAAATTCTTCCGAGCAGGCGGCGCGCTTCGAGGTTGCCGGGGTTCTTCTTGATGATTTCCTGGGCTTCGACGACGGCGTCGCGAATGCGGCCGGNNGTCTTGGCGTAAAGCTCGGCGAGGCCAGAGGTCAGATAGGCGGAAGTGGGGTCGGCTTCAATGGCGGCGCGGTATTCTTCAATCGCCTTGTTTGCCAATTCACTGCGGCCGTAGGTTGCCACCTGCTCCTCGTACATGTGAGCGAGGGCGAAGTGGTAGTAAGCGGCGCCGCGATCGGGCGTCTTTGCCTTAGCCGCGGTTTGCGAACCAGCAGTGGATTCTGCAGGCGAATCTGTAGCCCGCGCCGATTGGCTCTGTGCTAATAAAACGGGGCTGGCAACGAAAGCGCTAAGTAAAACAGTAGCTCCAGCAGTAACACTCAAAAACTGATTTTTCATGAAAGATCCAGCACAGTGCAGATTACGGAACTCAAATCGTTTTGATGCTCGGCACCGACCATTGGTATTTCACTATTCTACCTTGGCTGCGTCTCCGCGAGAGAAAAAGCGCATATTTACTGTAAAGACGGAAGTACAGGGGCGCCGGACGGCGATTGTAAAAAATGGTAAAGGCGAATGGAGCGNNCGAGGACGCCCGTCGCTCCATTACTCAGGCAATGGCGTTAGTGCCTGAAATGGCGGACTGACGTAAAAATCATTGCCAAGCCAAGGCGGTCGGCGGCTTCGATGACCTCTTGATCGCGGACTGAACCTCCGGGCTGGATGATGGCGGTGGCGCCGGTCTTTGCGATTTCCTCGACGCCATCGGGGAAAGGAAAGAAAGCATCGGAGGCGGCGACTGTGCCATGCAGTGGCAACTGGGCTTTCATCGCGCCGACTTTGCAGGCGTCGACGCGGCTCATCTGTCCGGCNNGGCCTTGAGCGCGGCGATGCGCGTGGCATAGACGCGGCTCATCTGTCCGGCGCCGACGCCGACGGTTTGCCCGTCGCGAGCGTAGAGGATGGCGTTGGATTTGACGTGCTTGCAGACCTTCCAGGCAAAAAGCAGTGCGCGCTTTTCTTCCGGCGTCGGCTGACGTTTGGTGACGATTTTCAAATCTGCTTCAGCGAGTTTGTGCAAATCGGCATCCTGAACCAGCATTCCTCCCGAGATATTTTTCAAAACCCAGTTGGGCTGGCCGGCGGGAACTTCGACGAGGCGCAAATTCTTTTTCGACGCGAATGCCGCCTTGGCGCCTTCGTCGAATGCCGGGCCGGCGATGACTTCGAGAAAGAGCTTTGCCATTTCGCTCGCGGCGGCCGCATCCACCGTGCGGTTCACTCCGATGACCCCACCGAACGCGGAGACCGGGTCACACTCCAGCGCTCGAGCGTAGGCTTCGGCCAAGTTCTTGCCGGTCGCGGCTCCGCAGGGATTGGTGTGTTTGATGATGGCGCAGACCGGTTCCTCAAATTCTTGCGCCAAGTCCCACGCGGCTTGCAGGTCGACGATGTTGTTGTAGGAAAGTTCTTTGCCCTGGATCTGACGGGCGTGTGCGACTCCTTTGCCGGACGCATCGGCATACATGGCCGCCTTCTGGTGGGGATTTTCTCCGTAGCGCAGGTCCATCACTTTTTGAAAAGTGAGGCGCAGATTTTGGGGGAAGCTGCCCGCCGCGCCTGATTTGGGTTGCGATTCGAAGTCGTCGCCGAGGCGCTCCAGAGTGGATGCGATGGCGGAATCGTAGGCGGCGGTGGTGGCGAAGGCCTTCTGCGCGAGCCGCCACTTGGTTTGTTTCGATAGCGCGCCGCCCGATCGCGACATCTCGTCGGCGATGGCGGCGTAATCGGCGGGCGAGGTGACGACAGCGACATCCTGAAAGTTTTTTGCCGCCGAGCGAATCATGGATGGGCCGCCGATATCGATGTTCTCGATCAGCTCTTCGAACTGGACGCCCGGCTTGGCGGCGGTCTTTTCGAAGGCGTAGAGATTGACTACGACCATGTCGATGGCGGGAATGCCGTGCTCGGCAATGGCTGCGCGATGAGCGCTATCTTCGCGGCGATGCAGGATGCCGCCGTGAACTTTGGGGTGCAGAGTTTTTACGCGGCCATCCAGCATCTCGGGGAAGCCGGTGAGATCAGAAATATCTTTTACGGTGATGTTGGAGTCGCGCAGTAGTTTGGCGGTGCCTCCGGTCGAAACCAGTTCCACGCCTGCGGCGGCCAATTTACGGGCGAAATCGACCAGTGCGGATTTGTCGGTGACGCTTAATAGGGCACGCTGGATTTTAGACATGAAGACCTCGGAGTGAATGGAGATTTTAACAGCTTGGTAGGAAGGGTCAGTTCTCAGTTCTCAGTTTGTTTCGATTGATTTCGGGGTTAATGGTTGCTTGGTGGGTGGGATTTTTTGGGCTCGGGGAATTTCGCGTCTTTCAGGTCGGGGAACTTATATTGGAGAACTACTTTTACACTTTTGCTTTTGCTTTAAGCTTTACTAGTCCGTCCTGCGTTTCGACGGAGTAGACAACGCTTTCGCAGCCGTGTTTTGTTTGTAGTTCGGTAGTTTTCTTTTTGACGAAGGCGGCGAAGGAGTCCAGTGTGCCGGAAACCTTTTCTCCGGACTTCATTTTTGCTTCAGTGAGCGCTTTGTAAAGTGAGGCGACCTGATCGCGCTCGACGTTGTCTCCTGAACATTGCAGAGAAAATGGTTTGATCTCGTCGTCACTCGCGGCGTCGGCGTGTTTTGCGCTGAGGCCGTAGACGGGATTATGCGCCGGGGCGCGGTCTTCGTTTATCCGCACGCCCTGAACGGAAAGTATCGCGTCGGCGGGACGGCGATACCCTTCTTCGCGGATTCGCATTTTCTTGCGCCACAAGTCGCTTTGGACCGCGTAGCGCTGGGCCATCTCGTTGTATTTGAAGCGCTGCGAAAAGCTGAGCCTCTTGCTGTCGCTGAACTTGCGAATCAGGGAGAGCACTTTCCACTCGACGTCGTTCGGAGGACGCTTCGCAGGATTGTTGAAGAAAATTTCGTACTCGATCTTCAACCGCCGTAGCTGCTCAGCGAGCAAATTTAACTCTTCGTCAGTGGTCACAGAGATTCCCTAGTGAACAGCTTAGCGTTCAACGAGGACGATGGCGAGATTCCCTCGGAACACGTTGGAGATAGTACGAAAGTACCTAAGGGCAGCCGTCAGCTGTCAGCTCTCAGTCACAATTCCGGGATGAGGCGCTTTAGGTGATTTCCACAAGGGATTCGGGTAACACGGGACGACTGAAGGTTTGACGCTACCTTGCCGTGCTTGATGCCATCTTTTTGATCATGGCCAGGACCAGCTTTCGGTCGCTATCGTTCAGGTTCACCGAATAACGGCGAATCTGGCCGAGGAAGCGGACTTCGTCATTGGAGAGTTGCGGCAATCCCTTGTGGCCGTTGCTGTTGCCTTCGGAAAAAAATTGAGAAAGCGCCAGATCCATGGCGCCGGCAATTTTTGCCAGCGTATCCAGGGAGGGAATGGTGTGGCCATTCTCGACCCGTGACAAATAACAGCGCAACAGGCCGGTGCGCTTTTCAATGTCGCCCTGTGACATGCTTCGCTGTAACCGGAAGTTGCGGATGGTCTCGCCGATATTCATAAGGTACGCGACTTACTCAATTCCAAGGCTCAGAGCCGAGACTCTGGGCCGAGACTGATTGCAACACTAAAGATTCGTGCATAGTAACCAGACAAGTACCGTCTGGCAAGTGGAAATTCCTGAGATAGGGAGGCACGTCCCTAGTTATAGGTTCACCACGATGATTGTACGCTGGGATGTTGTGGATTTCGTCCTTTCAAAAGGCTGTAAGTTCTTCGAACTGCCTAGGGAGCCGCCAGTCGAAAGATCGCGACCGGGAATAGCGTGCGCCGGAGGTTTTTGCACAGATTTTGCATCCCAACTGCCGCGTTCCGGACGATTTATGCGGTGCCGATGCGCTCGATCTGTTTCAGAATCTTGCGCTGGCGGTAGTTGCGAATTTCCATGACCAAGGAAAGAACCAGGACGACCGCGCCGGTTGCGATGGCGCATGGAAACGCGATGTGCCGGTAGGCGAAAGTCAGGTTGGGGGCGGTGTGTTTCACCTGCGCGTACACGACCGAACCCAAGATGCTGAGGAGCAGCGCGACGGCGAAGGACAGGACGGTAAAAAGAAACGTCAT
>PLBX01000330.1:0-137 GCA_003135495.1 Acidobacteriaceae bacterium
AAGATCATCACGATTGAAGATCCAGTTGAATATCAGCTCCGCGGCATCACACAGATTCCGGTCAACGAGAAAAAAGGTTTGACCTTCGCCCGCGGGCTGCGATCGATTTTGCGTCACGATCCCGACAAGATCATGGT
>PLBX01000330.1:153-11960 GCA_003135495.1 Acidobacteriaceae bacterium
GCGCTGAACTGCATTCTGGCGCAGCGGTTGGTTCGCGTCATTTGCGATTCCTGCCGGACGGCGGTGCATTATCCGAATGACGTGCTGGAGGCTAGCGGCCTCGATCCCTTGCAGTGGTCGCAGGTTCCTTTATACGAGGGGCAGGGCTGCATCGAATGCGCGGGAACCGGCTTCCGGGGGCGGACGGCGATTCATGAACTTCTGGATTTGACGGATCGGATACGCGAGATGATTCTGGAACGGAGGCCGACGTCGGAGATCCGCAAGGCGGCGCGCGAAGAGGGTATGCGCTTCCTGCGCGAGTCGGCGCTCGACAAGGTGCGCGGTGGATTCACCACTCTGAAAGAGATCAACAAAGTCACGTTTATTGAGACCATGAGGTAGCAGGCATTACCTCAGCATTGGCCGGACGCGCAGTCTGTGCACCTGCCGAGGTAACTGTTCTCTTCATGAAAGTAAGAGATATCATCAAGTTGCTGGAGCGGGATGGCTGGTTCTTGAAGCAAACCCGTGGGCAGTCATCGCCAGTACAAAAACCCGATGAAGGCCGGACGCGTGACGCTGCCAGGGCACCCAAATGATGATCTTCCGCCGGGTACTCTGAACAGCGTTCTCAAACAAGCAGTTGAAAGCATGAACTACGTAGTTGTTTATGAAAAATCGGCTACAGGATGGGCGGCTTACGTCTCCGACCTGCCGGGAGTGGTTACTACGGGACCAAGCAGAAGCGAGGTACGCTCCTTGATCCAACAAGCGATCGAGTTTCATCTGGATGGATTAAAGGAAGACCGGCTGCCCATTCCGGAACCAAGCGCTGAGGCGGAGATCATTTCGGTTTCGCAGCGATGATTTATCAGCCATAACTTGTCTGCCATGATTTCACGACTATGACTTCCAACTCCAAACACGTTCGCCGTCCAACGCTCGCTTGCGAAATTGCAGCCGACCGGGTTCTGGCCGGGCGCGCGGCTGATGCCGGGCGAATGGTGGAAGTATCGTCGGCTCAGGAACTGGCGCCGGGTAGCGTTGTCCCCGACTTGATGGAGCCGAATCTGCGCGATGGCGCGGCGGTTCGAAAGGCGATTGAAAGTGCGATGGCGGGCGTGGGCGGGCGCTCTCGTGACGTGATTGCGATCCTGCCTGACACTTCGGTTCGCGTTGTGCTGCTCGACTTTGAAACGCTTCCTGCGAAACGTGAGGAGGCCGAAGCGGTGGTGCGTTTCCGGCTGAAGAAGTCGCTGCCATTTGATCCGAATGAGGCACGGGTTTCCTATCATGCGCAGACGACTGGCAAAGGAGTGCGGGCTGTAGCCGCCGTTGTTCTGAATAAGGTTTTGGAGGAGTACGAATCAGCATTCCGCGATGTTGGCTATAACCCGGGCATGGTGATGCCGTCGATGCTGGCGGCTTTGGGCGCGGCGGATGCGGAACGTCCCACATTGGTAGTCAAGGTGGACGCGCGCACCATCAGCATTGCGATTCTCGAGCAGGAGCAACTGCTGCTGTTTCGGACACTTGAAAATTTACGCGGCGTCACCATTACGGGCGATCAACTGGCGGAAGAAGTCTATCCCTCGGTTGTGTTTTTCCAAGACACTTATAACTTGAACATTGAGCGCGTGTACGTTGCTGGGCTGCCAGAGTCGGAAGGCGCAGCGCCGGCACTTAAAAATCAGTCAGGTGCGACCGTCGAAGAACTGGTGGGAGCGTCGCAAATTGGGTCTACCAGTGGCACGGTTCCGCGGTGGCGCATGGCGGGAGTCGTAGGAGCGCTCATTTCATAAATCAATATGCGCCTGGATATCAATCTCGCGACTCGGCCTTATGAAGATGCCCGTGAATTTTGGGGACGCTGGGGACTGGGCGTTGGCCTGCTGGCGGTATCGACGCTGCTGTTAATTGCTTTTTCGGTGCAAAGCTGGATACACGCAGGCAGAGATCGTCACGCGATTCGCAGCTTGCAGCAACAGATCGGGGAACGCGACGGCGAGCGGGCGAAGGCGCAGGCGTTCCTGGACCAGAATGCGAATCGAAGCACGCGCGACCAATCGCAATTTTTGAATGGTTTGATCCAGCGCAAGGCCTTCTCCTGGACGCGAGTATTTGAAGATCTGGAAAGGGTGATGCCGTCGAATCTGCACGTGGTTTCGCTGCGGCCCGAGATCAATGATCAAAATCAAATGCAGCTCGACATGAAGGTTGCGTGCGAAACGCGCGGGGCGGCCGTGGAATTGGTTCATCGGATGGAGGGGTCGAGGCATTTCCAGGGAGCGCAGCTTGTCCAGGAAACTGAGTCCGGCGAGGGAGCGGGGGTTTCCGCATCAGTGATTGCGGTCTATATCCCTGACCCGATCGAGAAGGGTGGAAAGTAATGCCGGATCTAGGCAGTTCGCGACGCAAACTGAAAATTGCAATCGCCGCGATGGTGGTGGCGGACGTGATCGCGATTGCCGTCTTATTTTCGCCTCTGGTGGGCTCAGCGGATTCGCGACGTCTGCAACTGAATCTGCTCACCATGGACTTGCACAAGAAGACGCGCGAGGTGGAACCGTTGCGCGGCATGGACAAGAAAATCGTGCTGGCGAAGGACGAGATCGGCGACTTTTACAAAGAACGTTTTGCCGCCACCGATTCAGACCTGACAAACGAGTTGGGAAAGATGGCATCGCAGAATGGAGTTCGCATTCAGTCGGTGCGATACAGGGAAGAAGATCGGGAGGGCGCGGGCATTGTTCCGGTACAAATTGAGGGCAATTTTTCCGGAGACTACCTGCAACTGGTGCGCTTCATTAATACGCTGGAGCGATCAAAGCTTTTTTTCACTGTGGATGGAGTTGACCTGGCGGGTGAAAGTGCTGGGCCGGTGAGACTCCAAATCGCGATGCACAGTTATATGCGGTTGGGTGCTTAATTGAAGCTGGGAATTGAAAATCGGCGGCAGGTCATCATCCTATCGGCGCTGGGTGTAATTGCACTTTTGTTGCTGGCCAAGGAATTCTGGCCTTCGTCGCCAGAAGCGGCGCCGGAAGCGGCTCCCACAACTTCGACTGCGCCTCGGCCTGGTTCGCGGCGCGGTTCATCCGGAAAGGGACTGCATCCCTTTGAGCCCAGATTGGATCCTACTCTTGACCTCGCGCTGCTGAATCAAAGCGAGCAAATCAAGTACGCGGGCAATGGCAGAAATATTTTTGTCGCGGGGTCGGTAGCGAAGATCGAGCCGCCGAAGGGAAGTGGCGTGACTGACGTTGAAGCTGGCGCCGTTCGACCGCTGCCTACGATACCGCCGCCACCGCCCATCACGCTAAAGTTTTTTGGCTTTGCCAATCGGCTAGGCGAAACGAAAAAAGTGTTTCTATCACAGGGCGAGGACATTTTTATCGCAGCCGAGGGCGACATTGTCGACCGCCGGTATAGGGTGTTGCGGATCTCGTCGAACGCGGTCGATGTCGAGGATGTGATCAATAACAATCGGCAGAGCCTGCCGCTGACGCAGGGATGAATTGATTTTGTAATTTTGTAATCTGAAGGTAGGGACGGTTATGCGGCGCGGTTTGAAATCCCCAAATTACGAACTTACCAAATTACAAAATCGCTCCCGCGGTTACATGATGATCACGCTCATGCTGGGATTTGCCTTGATTGCGATTGGGCTGCTTGCGGTGTTGCCGGAAATCGGCCAGCAAATCAAGCGTGACCGGGAAGAGGAAATGCGGCATCGCGGCACCGCCTATATGCGCGCGATTCAACACTTCTACAAGAAAACTGGACGCTATCCTTCCCGCCTGGAGGAATTGGAAAATACCAACAACATACGATTCCTACGCAAGCGTTATAAAGACCCGATTAGCCGCGATCCGGAAACTGGCAAGGAACGCGATTTCAAGCTTCTGCATATGACGGACATCAACCTGGCGAGCGGGCCGGTGATGGGGCAAATGGCGGGCATGATTGGGCAGGGCGGATTAGGCGCGATGGCGGGGATGCAGGGCATGCAAGGGGCGCAAGCGATGAACGCCATCCAAGGCGCGCTGGGCGGAATGGCGGCGCAGATGGGTGGACTTCAGCAGCAGACTGGATTAAACGGGGCCACGAATCTGAATGGGTCGGCGAATTCAGATACTGACAGTAACTCGAATTCCCCGGGATCATCGAGCGGGAACGGCAATCAGCCGGGATCGAGTTCTGGTTCTGGCTCTGGCTCTGGCTTCAATGGGCCGACGTTTGGAGGCGGCCCGATATTGGGCGTCGCCAGCACCAGCAAAGACAAAAGTATTCGAGTGTTCTATCAGAAGAACCACTACAAGGACTGGCTGTTTGTCTATATGCCCATGGCTGACCGGGGAGGGTTACTCACCGGCCCGATCAATCCTGGCATGCCGACGGGCGGAAACTTGAACGGCGCTGGCGGCGGAAGCATGGGCGGCACGATGGGGCAAAGCTCAGGATTTGGGCAAGGACAAAGCTCAGGTTTTGGGCAGGGCCAGGGACAGGGCTTTGGGCAGGGACAAGGCTTCGGGCAACAAGGCCAGCAGAGTGGATTTGGAAATCAAAATCAGCAAAATTCAGGCTCACAACCGCAATAGATTCAACCCAAAGAGATCATGAAAAAGGCCCGGCGCTCAACGCCGGGCCTTTTTAGCAAACTAATTGCGAATCGCTGCGACGCTGAATCTAGACGTTAACCTTTAGACGTTGAACGACGAGCCGCAGCCGCAAGTGCTCTTTACGTTCGGATTGTCGAACTTGAATCCAGCGCCTTCCAGCGTCTCGATGTAATCGACATTCGCTCCGCCGAGGTACATTAGCGAGGTGGCATCGACATAGACCTTCAGGCCTTCAAAGTCGAATACCTTGTCCATCATGCCTGCGCCGTTCTCAAAGGCCATGGAGTACTGGAAGCCTGAGCAGCCACCGCCGACAACCGAAAGGCGGAGTCCCGCTGGAACCGGGGTTTGCTGAGCCATAATCTCTTTAACCTTGGCGACTGCACTTGGAGTAAGAACGGGAGCTGCGGTTTTGGGCTGCTGGACTTCAGGGGTGGTAGTGGTCGCCATCTGGTTTAATCTCCTTGTAGTTTCCTATTATAACAAAGCCGGGAAGCGGCCCGGTAAGGCTTTTCGCTATTGGCTGTAACTTTCTGGAAACGTACTGATTAGATGCTCTGGGGGCGCAAGAAGTCGCGCCTCCTCTTGCCAACGGGTCTATAATCGTCCGCAGTAGGGGCCCGTTCCCCAACGCTGGCAGAAACCTTGAAGTTTTTGCCGCACGAAACAAGCATTTGGGGACTGGCTCGATCTCAGCTCGAGGTGGCACATGTCTCCTATGTTTGGGCTGCTTGTCGCGTGGGGTATTCTAACGGGGATCCTTGTCATCCTCCTGATTTATAAAAGTACCCTCACCATGCACGAAGATGATTCCATCTTCCTTAACGAGTCAGAATCGCAGATGCATAAGGATCAGGTGGAAGTCCTGGCGAAGATGCGGAAGATTCAACCCTTCGTCAAGGTTCTGGGTGCATTGTCAGGTGCAATGATTTTGGTCATTGCGGGCTTGTTCATTTATCAGGGGCTGAGCGCCGCTACCACGCTGCAATAAGCAACACACACCGGTTCGAATACCCGAGTGCGTGCGGCCTGGGGAGAGTCTTGCGAACGCGCGAGCCGAGGATTAGCGCGCCGCAATCGTAGTTATTGGATTTTTCGGCGACCGGCAGGAAGATGTCGTCCGCGTGGAGACGAGGCAAGCCTTGTCTCTACAGATAAATAATTGCAGATAGTAACGAAGATGAGGGATACAGATTCTATCGCAATCATAGGAGGCGGACCGGCGGGTGCTCTGGCTGGTTCGATTCTCGCGCAATGTGGCAAGAATGTGCTTCTGTTCGACGAGAAGCTGGCTTGGGAAAAGCCCTGTGGCGGGGGAATAACTTACAAGGCGCTGCAGCAATATCCATTTCTTGCGGATGCAGGAGCACAAAGTAATCCCATCGAAAATTGCGAGCTAATCAGTCCCTCCGGCCAGAAGGTGCGTTTCCACATGCAGCATCCAGTCGCAATCTTCTCGCGACGAGAGCTGAATGGCTTGATGTTGGAACGAGCGAGGCAAGCTGGAGCCAAGGTTCATCACGAGCGCGTAAACCGTGTTAGCCGGGTCAACGGCGAATGGCAATTAGTCGCGGCAGAACGTGAGTACCGAGCTTCTTACGTCTTGTTTGCGGCGGGGGCGCGGAATCCTTTCCGCTCTCAGTTTCTCTCTCCCATCTCAGCAAGCGATCTCATGGTTACGGCGGGTTATTTTATTCCGGGACGCGGCTCGCTGATGCAGATTCAGTTTTTGAAAGGGATTACTGGCTACATTTGGGTCTTCCCTCGTGCCGATCATGTTTCCGCGGGGATCGCGGGAAAGATGGGCGAGTTGCCCACGATCGAGTTGCGCCGCATCCTTGAGAAGTGGCTCGAAGAGAACGGATACAGGTTGCAGGGAGCGCGCTTTTACTCGCATATTCTTCCATCGCTTCGGGCACAATCTTTCGTGACGCTTGAGGTCAGCGGCGATGGATGGGCAATGATTGGCGACAGTGCGGGGCTGGTGGATCCGATCACAGGCGAAGGTCTTTATTATGCGCTGCGCTCAGCTGAGCTATGCGCCGAAGCGCTGCTTGCCGGTCGGCCTCAGGAGTATTGCGCCTCGCTTGAAGAAGAAGTGCTTCCTGAATTGAGGCTGGCGGCGCGTATCTCACGGCGCTTTTACGCCGGACAAATTTTCGGCGATAGCGTGCTGGAGAAGATGATCTCTCTGACCGCGAGCAGTGCAACATTCCGCGAACTGATGAGCGATCTTTTCGCGGGCATTCAGGGCTACCGCGATTTGCGGTCGCGATTGTATGGCATTCTGCCTACAGTAATGGCCGAGGGTCTTGCGGGTACGTTGCGGCGTCCATGGTTCGACAAGGGTGGGTTGGCGGGGGATCCTGTGGTGGAATAGGCGAAAAGTTTGGCCGGGCGGGGACGCCCGGCGCTCCATTGTTTATGTTTATTTTTATGCGGCTTTTGACTTCAGTCCTTTAATATCTTCCAGCAATACGTTCTCGTGGCCCTCTGGATTTACCTTCTCGTAGACCTTGCGAATGATGCCTTTGGGATCGACTATGAACGTGCTGCGCTCCCAGAATTTCATCCCTTTCCACTCCGCCTGCCCTAAGCCGAGCGCTTTCATCAGCGTGGAATTGGTGTCGGAGAGCAGTTCGACGGTGAAGGCAAACTTGTGGCAGAAATTCTTATGCGAAGCGACGTCATCGGCACTCACGCCAAGCACTTTGACCCCGGAAGCGTCGAACTCAGCCTTGGTGGCGGTGAATGACTTGCCTTGAATAGTGCAGCCCGGAGTGTCGTCCTTGGGATAAAAATAGATGACGAGCCATTGTCCGGCGTAATCGGAGAGCTTTACGGTCTTGCCATCCTGGTTGGGGAGGGAAAAATTTGGAAACGGATTGCCGGCGGAAAGCATAGGGTAGTCCTTTCTATTCTTGCGAGGCTTGTCGCAAAGAATATCTTAACGTAGTCAAGAGCTTGAACCACAGGGGACACAGAGGGACAGAGGACACAGGGAAGCCACTGCGTGCTACGATCTCGATAGCAATGGCCAAATCTTATGCAGCCTGCATGGCTTTCTTGGCGCGCTCTTTCATCTCTTCGGGCGATACTTCTTCCTTGTGAGTAGCGACGCCCCAGAGGTGGCCGAAAGGATCCTGGAAGAACCCGGAACGATCTCCGTAGAATTGATCCACAACCGGCTTCAGGATTTTCGCTCCGTTCGCAGAAGCCTTCTCGACGACGGCGTCACAGTCTGGCATGTAGACATAGAGGCTGACTGGAGAAGCTCCGATGGTCTCGGCACTTCGGTTGCCCATGGCGGGATTTTCGTCGGCCAGCATGATGCGCGAATTGCCGATCTGCAACTCGGCATGGCCGACCTGGCCGTGAGGACCATCCATGCGGACAAGTACCGTTGCCCCGAAAACATTCTTGTAGTAGTCGATGGCTTTCGCGGCACCTTTCACGACGAGGTACGGCGTGACCGAATTGTATCCCTCTGGAATGTAATTGACTTGGCTCATGATTTTCTCCTCCGGCGTTTGCGCTCATGATGAGCGCTCAAAAGATGGGGTTGAGGAAAGAGCATGGCGCGCAAATAAAATTTGCGGCGCTGCAACTTTTTAATCGACCGGGTTATAAGAACACAAAGTCAGCGAGCGCTCAAGCGGAACTTGCCGCCTCAGACTAGAGATATCGGGGCTGCGATCTCCGTGTTGCGGGGCTTGGGTTGGGGATGGACGGGCGGGGACGCCCGTCGCTCCATTTGTTTACGGCCCTGTTGGGTTAATCGGCACTGCAGGGCGCATCATTCGGAATAGATCGATTGCCGCTCCAACGCCTTGTGGATGAGTTGGCCCTGGGGATCGACCAGACCGAGCTTCGAAGTGGGAACCGAAAGCAGCATCTGAGTAGACTCGGCGAACTCAACCGGCAAAGCGATTTCGAAGAGTGGAACTATGGCACGCAAGATTGTCCCACGATTTCCCGAATCTATTTCCAGACGACCATCGAGTTCGTGCATCCGCTCGCGCATCCCGGCGACACCAACCCCTGTTTCCGCCCCGCTTTGACGCAGTTGCGCCAAACGGTCTGGTGGAATGCCGCACCCGTGGTCTCGTATCTCCAGAATTATACTTTCGGGTAGCCGCTGAAAGTTGACTTCAACTTGTGTAGCTCTGGAGTGGCGATGCACATTGGTCAAGCTCTCTTGCAAAACGCGGAAAAGGGCCACTTCGATGCTTATGGGCAGGCGTTCAGGAGTGGGAGCGAAGTTCATGGTTACTTTGACCCCGCTTCGCTTGGCGAAGCCATCGATATACCACTCGGCAGCGCACGCAAAGCCTACCTCATCCAGCAGCGGCGGATGCAGCAGGTATGACATAGTGCGAATCTCGTCGATTGCCTGATCTACGAGATCTACGACTTCGGCGATGGCAGCTCTTGCGGCCGGATCCTGCGTGCAGTGTTCTTGCAGGAACGAAGCGCTGATCTTGAGAGCGACCAAGGTCTGGCCAGTGCTGTCGTGCAAATCACGGGCCAGCTTGCGCCTCTCATCGTCCTGAACCTTAAGGAGGCGCTGGGAAAGGCTCTGCACTTGAGCGGTGCGCTCAAGCACAACCGATTCCAGTTGAGAATGTTCGATGGCCAGTTGCTTAGAGTGCTTTGAAAGAATCCACATAACTTCTCCTGCGGGAGGGGAGATTGAAGTTCGCGCTGGTCTACATGAGAGTTCCTGAAGTATTCCATGTAGAGCTGCGGGAGTCTGTTCAAAATTGCACACTTTCGTTCCGGGAACGAAAGGCTACCGAAGCAGCTCCGCCAGCTCGCGAGGGCTCTCTATCAGGACGTCTGGAGGCACCTGGGCCAGTGTGTGGGGGGCGAAGCCGTAATTGACGCCACAGGTCCATAAACCGGCATTTTGGCCGGTGAGAACATCAACTGCCGAGTCGCCAATCATGAGCGCTTCGTCGGCTGGGACTCCGGTTTCACGCAGGATATGCCTCATACCCAGAGGATCGGGCTTCTTGGTGGAGAAGCTGTTTCCTCCATAAATGTGGACAAAGAAATCGCTTAATCCGAAGGCATGGACAATATCCCGGGAAGGATTCACCGGCTTGTTGGAGAGGATTGCCATCAGCCGCTGCAAGTCGTTTGCCCGTTGCGCATTTGCGTCGGCGAGGAGTGCCAGCATCTCCGGTATGCCTTCGTAAACCGTGGTGTGATCAAGTTTGTGCAGGCGGTAATAACCGAGAAAATATTGCAGGGCCTCGCGATGCAGGATTTCGTCAGCATCGCCCAGGGCACGACTCACTAAGGCAGGAGCGCCGTCGCCGACATAGCTGGCGATAATCTGTCCCTCAAGTTCGGGGCGATTGAAGTGCCG
Organism: Acidobacteriaceae bacterium; assembly: GCA_003135495.1. Lineage (GTDB taxonomy): Bacteria > Acidobacteriota > Terriglobia > Terriglobales > Acidobacteriaceae > Acidiflorens. Next base: position 10,132 of record PLBX01000330.1, read on the forward strand.
CAGGGTGGCGTTGACGGAATGAATTAAATCGAGGCGCGAGTCAATCAACGTGCCATCGAGATCGAACACCAGCAAGCGTATACGGCGGGGATCAAAATGGCGGAGAAAATGGATCATGAGTTTTTAGAATAAATGATTGGAGATAACAGCGAGCTACGAGCTGCGAGCTTCGGGCTGCGAGCCACAAGCTTAGCTGCGAGCTTCGAGCACAGAACTCGATCGTTACGACCCGCAGCTGCCCTGACAGCTGAGGATGGCTCGAAGCCCGTGGCTCGAAGCCCATGGCTCGAAGCTTGCAGCTCGTAGCTCGCAGCCCGAAGCTCTTCCTCGCAATACACAGTGAACCCTATTCTCAAATGCCCCACCCCATTTACAATGAAACGGGCTCAAACTCTGTGGGGTGACGAACCAAGCATGGCCACAACCAAAGTCGATCCCAAGTTGAACGAAACGAATGTGGCCAAAAAGGCCAAGACCTATCACGGACNNGAAATCCTGCTCAAGCGGCAACAGAAGGTCTTTTTTCAGATCTCTGGCGCCGGGCACGAAGCCATGGGCGTGGCTGCCGCATTTGCGTTGAAGCCGGGCTACGACTGGTTCTATCCCTACTATCGCGATCGTGCCTTGTGCCTTGCCCTGGGAGCGACTCCTTACGAAATGTTGCTAGGTGCTGTCGGGGCGGCGGATGATCCTAGCTCGGGTGGCCGCCAGATGCCGTCCCACTGGGCCTTCAAGAGGCTCAATATTGTCACTCAATCATCGGCCACGGGCACTCAGATTTTGCACGCTGTGGGATGTGCCGAAGCGGGCCGCTTTTTCACGAAGCATCCCAGAGCGGCACAGAAAAGCAATGGCGATTATCGCCAGTTCAAGGATGTGCAGTTTCAGGGCGATGAAATTGCCTACGTTTCTCTGGGCGACGGAACCACCAGCGAGGGCGAATTCTGGGAGGCGTTGAACTCGGCTTCGAATCGACGGCTGCCTGTAATTTTTTGCGTTCAGGACAATGGCTACGCGATCTCCGTTCCGGTGGAAGTTCAGACTTCTGGCGGGAACATTTCGCGCCTCGTCTCGGGCTTTCCTAATTTTCATTTCGAAGAGTTCGATGGCACCGATCCGGCGGTTGCCTATGCGGCACTGAAACGTGCGGCCGACCATTGCCGTGGAGGGCATGGTCCGGCATTTGTGCATGCCCACGTTATTCGGCCTTATTCTCATTCTTTGTCTGACGACGAGAGGCTCTATCGGCCGGAGTCCGAACGCACGGCGGATGCTGCGCGCGACCCGGTTCCACGCCTGCAAATGTTTCTGCTGCGGGAAGGGATCCTCGACGAAAAAGGAATCAACAAGATCGAAAAAGAAGTTGAGGAGCAGATGCAGATCGACACCGACCGCGCGCTGGCAGCGCCGGTTCCGCAGCCGGAGACGATCTACGACTTCATGTATTCGCCCGACCTTGATCCAACCTCGGCGGCGTTTGACACGCAGCCAGCAGTCGCGGTGACCGAGCCCGCAGCAGCGGACGGCAAGCGCCCCGCCGCTGCGAACAAGACGATGGCGGATCTGATCAATACAACTTTGCGCGACGAGATGCGCCGTGATGAGCGCGTCGTCATCTTTGGCGAAGACGTCGCCGACTGCAGNNAAGGAAAGCTGGTCAAAGGCAAGGGAGGAGTTTTTAAGTTGACCTCCGGCTTGCAATCCGAGTTCGGCTCCGACCGTGTTTTCAATTCTCCGCTCTCCGAGGCGACGATCATTGGCACGGCAACGGGCATGGCGACGCGTGGATTGAAGCCGGTGGTGGAAATCCAATTCTTCGATTACATCTG
>PLBX01000476.1 GCA_003135495.1 Acidobacteriaceae bacterium
AGAGCGAAGAGCGGCACCGCAAATTGTTTGAAAACAATCCCCATCCAACTTGGGTCTTTGACCGGGAGACGCTGCGCTTTCTTGCGGTAAATGCCGCCGCAGTGCGCAAGTACGGCTATTCCAGGGAAGAATTCCTGGCCATGACCCTCAAAGACATTCGCCCGCCCGAGGATGTTCCCGCCCTGCTCGAAACTGTGAGAGCCCTCGGAGAGGGAAATGAGAGCAGCGGCGCCTGGCGGCATCGACTAAAGGACGGAACCATCATCGACACAGAGAACACCTCTTACGCTCTAACCTTTTTGGGCCGAGCCGCGCGGGTGGTTGTTGCGATCGACATTACGCAGAGAAAGCTGGACGAAGCGGAAAGGCGCAAATTCATTGACAGGTTAGCTGCCAGCAATCAAGAACTAGACCTTCGTAATCGCGAGGTCGAACGCGCCACCCGGTTAAAGAGCAAGTTTCTGGCCAGCATGAGCCATGAACTACGGACTCCACTGAATGCGATTGTGGGTTTTTCAGATCTCCTGGCCGACGAAACTCCAGGCGCACTGAACGCCAAGCAGAAACGCTTCGTTAATCACATCAAACAAGGCTCAGCCCATCTGTTGCAGTTAATCAATGACATTCTGGATCTCTCGAAAATCGAAGCCGGGCAACTCGAACTCCGGTGCGAAGACTTCCAGGTCAAGGATGCTTTGCCGGAGGTCCTCTCCACCATCCGTCCCCTGGCGATGGCAAAAACAATCCAGGTTCACCATAAGCTGGAGGCGGGTCGGCCCGTCTATGCTGATCGAGTTCGTTTCAAGCAAATCCTGTACAACCTGCTGAGCAATGCGGTCAAGTTCACGCCGAAGGAGGGCCGAATCGACATCGATTGCGTTGAAAGTGGGAACGAGGTTTGTATATCGGTAACCGATACGGGGATAGGTATTCGAGCTGAGGACCAGGCGGTCGTTTTCGAGGAATTCCGGCAGGTTGAGGGAAACACAAATACCGCCAATGAAGGCACGGGATTGGGACTCGCGATCACGAAGCGTCTCGTCGAACGACAAGGCGGAAAAATCTCACTGGAAAGCGAACCGGGGAAAGGCAGCCGATTTACTTTTACCCTGCCCATAGGATCCAGAACATCTTCGAATATTCTCCCAGTTATAGAGACCATGAATCCTTCCATCACGCTGAGCGCAAGTCGCGAGAAACCACTTATTTTGGTTGTAGACGACGAGGTCCCTGCCCGCGAGCTTCTAGCCAGCTACCTGGAATCGGAATATCAGATTGTCATGGCCGAGTCGGGAGCCGAAGCCGTCCAGAAAGCTCAACAATTACGCCCAGATGCGATCACCCTGGATGTAATGATGCCAGGCAGTGATGGTTTTGAAACGCTGGTAGAACTGAGAAAAAACCCCGAGACGGTAAACATCCCGATCATTATCGTTTCAGTCGTAGACCAAAAACAAGTAGGCTTTGCTTTGGGCGCCGCTGATTACCTCATCAAGCCGATTGCCAGGCCGGTGCTTCTGGAAACTATTCGCAAGCATGTACTGCCTTACGCTGACGATGATGCGGCTGTTTTGCTCGTCGACGATGACCCCAGGACTCTGGAGTTATTGGGGGAGACCTTGCGGTCAGCTGGATACGAGACTCAGAGCGTGCGAAGCGGAGCGAGAGCTTTGGAAGTGCTCTCTTCCAAACTGGTGAGTGCAGTCTTGCTCGATCTGCTGATGCCAGGTATGGACGGTTTTGAAGTCATCCGCCATGTACGAGCACAACCGACTTTGAAAGATCTGCCTATTTTTGTCATGACGGCTAAGACCTTGGCACAAGAGGAGATCACTCTTCTCAGTCGCGAAGCCCAGGCGCTATTCCAAAAGAATGGCTCCTGGCAGCAGCAGCTCATTGTCGAGGTTGGAAGGGTTGTTCAGGGCCGAAAGCGGGCAAAATCTGCGGGGCAGCCATGACCAAAATCCTCATTGCCGAAGACAATGCCGTTAACCGGGAGCTGCTCCGCGAGTTGCTTGAGATGCGTGGATACACAGTGGTGGAGGCGTGTGACGGCGAAGAAGCGCTTCGCATGGTTGAACAGACTCAACCGGACCTGCTGCTGCTTGACATCGGCATGCCGGTGCTGGACGGCTTTGCAGTCGTACGCAAGATCCGCGAAAATCCTCGCTTCGCCTCACTGCCTGTAGTAGCGGTTACTGCGTACGCCATGCAGGGCGACCGGGAAAAGATCTTGAATTCAAAGTTTGATGGCTACCTGTCGAAGCCCGTGAATGCACGTGCCCTCGCCGAAGAGCTCGAACGCCTTCTTGGTAAACGAGAGAATCGAGAAGCCCCTCCGAATCAATCGCACGAGGGCCACGCAAGCGGCAAGACACGGGCAGCAGGCAGTGGCGAATAGCGCAGTTTGCAGTTCTCGATCCTGTGGGTGGTCGCTGGCGCTTATCTGTCTACTTCGGCGATGAATTTTCGGATCGACTCCTCATTTTGTCTGCTCACGTTTGTGAACTGGATACCTTGCCGAGTCTCTTTTGTCCAGACCACTGTTCCGGCTGCCTCCAGGGACACACCGGAAACGGGTAACCGGAATGACAGTCGCACCGTATCCTTGGGCTGCAAGTCGCCAACTTCCACCTGCATCCCGCCGTGGCTGAGGTTCCAGGTCATCCCGCGTATGGTTCGAGAACCCACAGTGCAAGTCACCTCTGTTTGTAGTGGAACGCGGGTATATCTGCGTCGAGTCTCCAACATCCCACCGCTCACAGTCCGGAACAAAGCACTTAGCTTTTGTCTGTCCACAGGCTTCTGAAGAAAGAAAGTTGCTCCGATGGAAAAGGTTTGCTGCATGGTGTCTCTCTCATCCCGCCCGGTCACGATGATAATTGGAGTAGATTTGTTCCAGGGCGACTTGCGAATCAGGCGGGCAAGATCGAAGCCGCTCAGGTTGGGCATTTCCAGGTCCAGGAAAATTCCGTCAAANNAATTCCAGGCTTGCGAGGTCATCTTCCACGACAAGGAGTTTCAGTGGTGTCATACATTGATCCTCTTCTAAACCCAATCTCGCCTAACCATCATACGTCGTAGGTCAAAGTCACCGTCAGTCCGGTTTGGGCCGGCGAACCGGAGACGCGGACATTCCTCACACCTTGGCAATTGCTCCCGAGTGACGGGCAAACCCGAAGTTAGCAGTTCGTCCGTCGGATTAGTACTGACAAAACGCGCTTGTGGTCAGTGACGGGCGCCGACTCCCCGATTGTCAGCCAAGCGGAACTAACCCGGGTGCGCGCGGAAACTCAGCCTCTGGATCTCATCGACCGTCAATCATCAAGGTTCACGGAACCCGGGATTTCCGACCCTCTTAACAGAGAGTAGACAGTTCTACTGTAAGGTATTGATTTGGCGTCCCCGACGGGATTTGAACCCGTGTTACCGCCGTGAAAGGGCGCAATTTTGCGGTAAGTTACTGAAACTACGCAACGCGGATGGGCAATAATTGACTTGACTCATCCACGGTTATAGGCTATAGTTTTGTTCATGGTAGCCGACATGAAACCCGAACCTACAAGCCTTCAGGAAGCTGTTATCTACTTCGCAAACCCCGATAATTGCATTGATTATCTTGCTATCAGACGATGGCCAAACGGCAAGGTCGTGTGTCCGACCTGCGACTCTGACAAGGTGAAGTTCAACCCTGCTCGCCGCGTCTGGCAGTGCAGTTCCCACCACGCAAAGCGCCAATTCTCGGTGAAGGTTGGAACCGTGATGGAAGATTCCGCAATCCCGTTGGATAAGTGGCTCATGGCGACTTGGCTCATCACCAATTGCAAAAACGGCATCAGCAGCTACGAGATCGCCAGCGCCGTGAAGGTTACTCAGAAGTCCGCATGGTTCATGCTGCATCGTATCCGGCTGGCCATGAAGGATGAAGCCCTCGGAGCGAAGTTCGGCAAGGATGGCGGCGAAGTCGAAGTGGATGAAACCTTCGTCGGCGGTTCGATGCGCAATATGCACAAGGGCCGCAAGGCGGCGATGTTTGCCAAGCGCAGCCAGTCCGTTGACTCGCAGGGATTCAAGCATCTCGGAAAAACTGCGGTGCATGGAATCCTTGACCGCGATGAGCGCAAGATTCGTGCAACCGTTGTTCCGAATGTGAAACGCGAAACTTTGCAGAGCGCGATTCTGAATCAAGTTGAGTTCGGAGCGAAGCTCTATAGCGACGATGCGGTTGCCTACAACGAACTCGCAAGCCTGTACGCGCACGATGTAGTGAATCACGCGCAGGAATATGTAAAAGGACGCGTACACACCAATGGCCTCGAAAACTTCTGGTCGCTGTTGAAGCGCGGCCTTCGTGGAACCTATGTAGCTGTTGAGCCTTTTCATCTTGAGCGTTACGTTGACGAGCAAGTATTCCGTTTCAATAACCGCAAAGACCTTGATGCGGCTGGCCGCTTTAGTCTTGCTGTTTCTCAAATGGTCGGCAGGCGTCTCACCTTTGCGGAACTGACTGGCAAGGTGGGAGCCGCCTCGCTTAACTAAGCCTTGGAGCCGTAAGCGTGGAAGGCCGGGAAAGAGCCCTTCCCCCCGCCCCCATTAACAGGTAATGGTTACCAATTGAAAACACTGGGTTTACGATCAGTATTACCCCAGGTAAAAATAACCGTTTACGAAATTGCATCACTGTGTGCGTTCGTGTAATCTCATGACTGTAGTAACGACTCCCCGGCTCATGTGCCGGTTTGGGCAATCTATAGGATTGCCCTTTATATTTTTATGGCCACTTCTCCGCCACCCCGACCTCGCGGTTCGCGGGTGATTATCTACATTGATGGTTTCAATCTCTATTACGGAGTTCTGAAGTTTTCCAAGGAAAAGTGGCTCGATATAGAACGCCTATTTGTGCTCCTTCGTCGTCACGATTCCATTCACAAAATAAGGTACTTCACAGCGCTTTCGTCTAGCGGGATGAGTGGTGACCAAATGGCATATCTGAGAGCAATCGAGACTCTCCCACTGGTCAATGTAGTGCTAGGTCGCTATAAAACAAAGTCAGTAAAGTGCCGAGTATCGCCACCACTCTGTAGCCTCCAGCCAGCAAACAGGATTTTCAGTATCCCCGAAGAAAAACGAACTGATGTAAATATTGCGATCTCGATGCTGGATGATGCTTATCAGAATTTGTGTGACCACCTGATTGTGGTGAGCGGCGATTCCGATTTAGTGCCAGCCGTTAATATGGTTAAATTTCGGTTTCCGACCAAACTCGTCACGGTTTATGTTCCAACCAGAAACCCTATCAGGGGAGCGGCTGTCGAACTTCGAGCAGCCGCTGATAAGAATCGCGATCTCCCATTGAACCTTCTCAAGCTGGCGCAATTGCCAGCTAGCATTTCCGATGGATCTGGCGGGTTCATCACCAAACCCGCGAGCTGGTGATGGGAACTATCGGTTCTTTTTGCGACCGACAGCCGCAGAGTTGGGCTGCTTTTTCTGCGCTCGTTTGCGTCTCCATTCCTTGTCGCGCTTCTTAATTTCTTCATGCGAGACCGAAAGAAGCGTTCGGACCACAGCGTCGAATTTTTCAGCTTCTGATTTTGCCAAGATGAGCTTCCATTCTTTGCAAATATGCTGCATCAAATAAAGTCGGCTGGTGGGCTAGGTTGTAGGTCATCCTCAGAAATCGTTTTGATGGGGGCAAGTGCTCCACCATTATCCTTCGTGCTTCGTGTGCGAGCATGTCTGCCGCTTGGACTCCTGGATACAAAGCATCGCTAACGAAACAGATTCCGCTTATTCGTTGTCTCGCCTTCGCGCTGTGCGACTTTAGCGCCCTTAGGAGCTGATAACAAAGTATGGACTTTTCTTCGTCATCATCTACTTGTAGGCCGAGTACGTCTTCAGAACCTCCCCATGTAACCGTTTCCAGCGAGGTCAAAACCGTAATCTCAAAAGCGAAGTAGTGAGGATCTTTGTCCGGCAACTCCGCTTTTAACATCGGGAGGCTCATATCTCTGAATGACCGCGCATCGACAACCGCTCCAACACTCACCACTTTCGACTCTTCGATTATGGAAGCGAAATCGTCCAGCATATTTTCGGACTTTTGAGGCCAGTCATTGCCCCATCTGTTTTTCACTTCAAGCCAACCATTCTTGTCGGTTGGGTGGAGAATTGCACTTACGTGGATCGGGGGAACACGTAGGGCTATCCGTAATGCCTTCCATGCTTCCAGTAGTTGCAACCACTCATTATTGTTCCCGAGAAAAGCACAGAATGAGATGTAGTCGGAATTGTTAACCTTCCCGCTTTCATCGCAGAACATGTGAACATGCGCCATCCAAACAGTCTCCCCCACGCTAGGCATGGGCGAACAACTCTCGGTGCTGCTA
>PLBX01000077.1 GCA_003135495.1 Acidobacteriaceae bacterium
GAAGCTCGCCGCACCCAGCTCCCTGAAGTTGTTCGGGCACGTTCTCGGATTTGCGGGACTGGAGTTCGCATGCCTCGATCTGCAAGGACAAATACTAGGCAAGCCAGTTTGCGAGATTATCGGCGGAAAGTTCCGCGACGAAATCGATTTTTCCGCGTACCTCTTTTACCGCTACCCCAACGAGAAGGGGAAAGGCGAAATCTCCAACCATGATCAGATGGTTGCTTTCGCGAAAGAAGTCGTCAAGAAATACGGATTCCAAACCCTTAAGTACAAGAATGGGGTAATGCCGCCGGATGAAGAAATCGAGACCTTCATCGCGTTACGTGAAGCTTTTCCCCATCACCGCATCCGGCTCGACCCGAACGCCGCATGGTCAGTTACGACCGCCGTCCGGGTAGCGCGGAAATTGCACGACTACGACGTGGAATACCTCGAAGACCCCGTGTGGGGCATGAGAGCAATGGCGCGCGTCAATGCAAAAGCTCCCTGGATCACGCTGGCGTCAAACATGTCGGTGTTCGCCTTTGAGGACCTTGTTCCCAACGCAGTCATGAATATTCTCGACGTCGTGCTCCTCGACCCGCACTGGTACGGAGGCATCGCCCGCGCGCGGTTGGCCGGTCAGCTGTGTGAAGCCATGGGCGTCGATGTCGGCATGCATAGTGGAGCCGAATTCGGCGTATCGCAAGCCGCCATGCTGCATTTGGCCGCGTCGTTGCCGAATCTCATTGCCGCACCCGATTCGCATTATCACCACCTCACGGATGACATAATCGCGGGAGGAAAGCTCAAGTTCGCGTGCGGAAAGATGCGAGTTCCGAAAGGACCGGGTCTCGGCGTGAAACTCGATCGCGACAAACTCGCCAAGTATCACGAACTTTCAAAGAAGCGAGCTATGGGATCATGGATCGAAGACCCTCATCGGCCAGGGGTCATCACGTGTCAACCGAAGTGGTGATCATTGAGGATGCAGGGGCCTAAACGGGAACGCCTGATGAAAATGCGCAAAACGTGGANNCCAGGTGTGGCGGAAGAACGCACGATCTGGCAAATCGGCACGTTCGATCACGCATCCGGAGAATTCCGCTCCGGCTCCGCTAACTACAGCGATCCGAAGTCTGATCCGGTCTATAGCGTTGGCAAAAGTAAGGACAGCGAAGACTGGCAGCGCTTTCAGCCCGGCCCGGCCAACGGAATGGCCGGCGGCCGTGAGCATCCTTTCACGATCCTGTTCGACTTGGACGCGCCTCCGACCGGCGTCTTTCACTTGAAGATCGCCATCCTGTATGAGACTCCCCGCCTTTCGCACCTGCGCCTCAATCTCAACGGTCATACCGGAGTGTTCTATTTCCATCCGCAACTCGACTACGGCGCCGGCGATTGGGAAGGTACGTTTGTTCCGCAGACGTCAAGCGACAGCAAAACAATCGACTTGCCTGCAGACTGGCTTCGCCAGACCGGCAACCAGCTAGTGCTCACGGCGCTCGATGATCCAGCAACCGTCGAAAACTCTCTGGGATCCATTGCTCTCGGACACACCGGCCTTGTCTATGACGCGCTAGAACTGACACAGGATCCGGCAGCAATCTACGCGCATGATGGCATCTCCGCCGAAGTGCACCCAACCATTTTCTACATAAGTTCGCTTGCAGGACTTTCCGAAGTCGTTGAAGTGTATTCGTCATTTGCAGCGATGCCGGCCGAGTGGCTCGCCACGCTTCGCATCGGAAGCAAAGAGTACCGGCAGCAGATCAAGTCCACGAACGCTTTTGGTGAGAACCTTATTGTATTCGACGTTCCGGAATGGCAGGGAACAACATCGGGCGCTTTCGAAATCAAGACCGCGAGCGTGACTCGTAGCTTTCCCCTCGACTTGGTCCCGGCCAGGAAGTGGACGGTGTTCATTGTTCCGCACGAACACCTTGACGTAGGCTTTACCGACTATGCCGCCAAAGTGGCTGAGTTGCATTCCCAAGGGCTCGACGGCGTGATCGACCTGATGCGAGACGTACCCGATTTCCGCTGGACCATTGACGGCTACTGGGTTGTGGATCAGTTCATGCACGGCCGATCGCCCGAGCGATGCAGCGAACTGCTGCGATTGATCAAAGAAGGCAAAATTACCGTGCCGCCACAGTTTGCCAATCAGCACACTGGCGTTGCGTCGCTGGAGGGTCTGGCCCGCTCGCTCTACGACTCGCACGCATTCGCCAAGCAGCACGATCTGACATTGGGAGCGGCGCACATCACGGATGTGCCGTCCTATTCCTGGTCATACGCATCCATCCTCCACGATGCAGGCGTCAAGTATTTCGCGGCGGCAGCCAACTCCTGGCGCGCGCCCAGGCATGCTTCAAGCACGCTGGAATGAAAAGTCTCCCTTCTACTGGGAAGGCCCGGACGGAGGCCGCGTGCTGATGTGGTACTCGCGCGCCTACCTGCAAACCGCGACGCTGTTTGGAACACCGCCCGGCGTGGCAGCAGTGCGCGATTCCCTGCCCGTCTTTCTGCAAGCGTATGCCGGCCCGCACTACAAGGCAAACGCCGCCATTATCTTCGGAACACAGCTTGAGAACACCATACTCAGCAAAGAGCAAGCCTACCTTCGCGGCGAGTGGCAGAAGGAATATGCCTGGCCGCGTCTGGAGTATTCCAATTTCGCCGAGGCCATGGGAGAGATCGAAAAGCAATTTGGGCAGGAGATTCCCGTTTACCGCGGCGATCTCGGACCGTACTGGGAAGACGGCTTTGGCTCGGATAGCCNNAGCCAGCACACGGCTCTGCACCGTCAAAACCAGCAGCGAATCCAGTCGGCCGAGAAACTGGCAGCAATTCCTGCGCTTCTGAATCCAGAGCTTAGTCCGGACCGGCGCGTGCTGGCGCAAGCATGGAATAACATGCTGCTCTTCGACGAGCACACGTGGACCTGCGTAGGAGCGACCACGCAGCCAGAGCATGAGCAAACCGTAAATCAGATTGCGCTGAAGGGCGCGCGCACCACCGAAGCCGACCGCGAGATTACCGAATCTCTGCAACGCAGCTGGGCGCAACTTGAATCCTTCCTTGGACCGAAGGACCCGTCGCTCGTGGTCTTCAATTCCCTTAACTGGCACCGCAGCGGAATGGTGACGTTCGACTTGCAGGACGGCCTCGGCATATTTGACGCGACCGGGAAACCGGTGCCCTATGAAGTCATCAGCGTCGGCAAGAGTACGCCGCTTCCGGGGTTCGGCGGAGGATACCGTCGCGTCCGCTTCTTGGCGGACGGTATTCCGGGACTGGGCTACAAATTGTTCGCGTTGCGAAACGTGACGGATGGCCACGGCACGGATTCCTCGGGCAAGGCGATTGCTGAAAATACTTTTGAAAATCCGTACTACCGAATTACAGTCGATCCTTCGTCGGGCGCGATCAGCAAGATCTGGGACAAAGAACTTAACCGTGAACTAGTGGATTCCGCGAGCCCGGTCCGTTTCGGAGCGTATCTTTACGTGACTGGCGCCGACGACATGCCGAACAACAGTTTGTATCGCTACGGCGCCACGCTGAAACCACCGGCATTGTCGACTGCCGTCTCCAGCCACGGTCGCTTGCTGGGAGCAAAGCAGGTGCCGTTCGGAACAATCATCACGATGGAAGCCTCCGCTCCCAACACTCCAACGATTCGGCTGGAAATCACACTCTACGACGCAAAGAGACAGATTGACCTCGCCTATCATCTGCACAAGGAAGCGACGATCAAGAAAGAAGCGGTTTACATCGCGTTTTCCTTCGCCGCGAACAATCCCGAATTCGGGTATGACACGCAGAACGGATGGGTGAACCCCGCCAGGGATGAACTGCCGGGTGGAAGCCACGAGTGGTATGCCGTGCAACACTGGGCGGCGGTACACGACGCGGGGTTTATGGCGGCCGTCATTCCGCAAGATGCGCCACTCGTCGCTTTTGGCGATATCGTGCGCGGCAACTGGCCTACACAATTTGATCCAAAGTCCTCCGCAATCTTCTCTTGGTTGATGACCAACTATTGGGGCACGAATTTCGCGCCCCAGCAAGGCGGGGACTTTACCTTCCGGTACAGTTTGGTGAGCGCACCCTCACTCGATCCCGCTCAGCTGACACGCTTGGGCGATGAGGCGGTGACTCCGCTCGAGATCGATCAGGTTGGCAGCGCTACCGCACCCGGCAAGTTGCCAAGCGAAGCGGCTAGCCTGCTCGAAGTCGACAACCCGGCCATTGCCGTCGCAACTTGGAAACTTGCCGAAGATGGCAAAGGGAGCATTCTGCGACTACAAGAAATAGCCGGACAGTCGCAGTCGGTTGACATTCGCAGCGCCTATCTCAAAATGAGCCGCGCGTGGCGATGTTCCCTGCTCGAAGATGACTTGCGGGAGATCACCACCGGCGTGCACGATTTTCGCATCGACGTCAAACCGTTCGAAATCGTGACCCTCCGCTTGCAAACCACGCCAGATCTTCCCAAGGAGTCATCCAACTCAAAATGAGGCGCTCGCTATGAACATCAGCTTCAGGGATAAAGTCGTTGTCGTTACCGGCGGAGCCATGGGAATTGGCGAGGCAACTGCCCGCGCGTTCGCGGAACTGGGCGCCGGAGTTGCCATTCTCGATGTCNNGATCTCAGCAAGACATCGCGAGCCCAATCCTACAAATGCAATGTTGGCTCTCCTTCCGAAGTTGAGCAGGCCGTCGCGTCGGTGATTCGCGACTTCGGTGGAATCGATGTGCTCATCAGTAACGCCGGTATTCAGCGCTACGGCGATGTCATCCAGACAACAGAAGAGTTATGGGACGAAGTGATGGCAGTCAACCTGAAAGGTTGCTTCCATGCGGCCAAGCATGTGGTGCCGAGCATGAAAAAACGCGGCGGCGGAGCTATCGTCGTCGTCGGCTCCGTGCAGTGTTTCACTGCGGTTGGTAATTCAGCAGCATACGTTACCGCCAAGCACGCCCTGCTTGGACTCGTGCGGGCGATGTCTCTCGATTACGCACAACAGAATATTCGCGTGAACTGTGTCTGTCCGGGGGCTATCGATACTCCGATGCTGCGGTGGGCCGCCGGGCTTGATGCCAACCCTGAGAAGGTGCTCGCCACCTGCGACCGTATGCACGCTCTCGGCCGCATGGGGAAACCAGAAGAGGTTGCTTCCGCGATCGCGTTTCTTGCCAGTGATTGGGCTTCATTCATTACCGGCGCGGCTTTGATGGTAGATGGGGGAATGCTGGTGCCAACCGGCGGCATGGGCTTTCAAGAGGGCGGCACCGGCGCTGCCACCAAGAATTAGGAGAGCAGGGTGCAACTGAAGGACAAAGTCGCGATCATCACTGGCGCGGGCATCGGACGCGCGTGCTGTCTGTTGTTTGCCGCAGAGGGCGCAAAGGTTGTCGCCGTTGATCTCGATCAGGCTTCTCTCGACTCCGTGAGTACTGACGTCCAGCGGACTGGAGGCGCAATCCTCGCGATTCAAGCGGACGTCTCGCGCGCTGCGGATGTCGAACGCATTGTCTCGGCCACCTGTGATGCTTTTTCTACGGTCCATATCCTGTTCAACAACGCCGGCATTGTGACTCACGGCAAGATCCATCAGACGGCGGAAGCCGACTGGGACCGCGCCATGACCGGCAACGTCAAAAGCATGTATCTGATGTCACGTGCAATCGTCCCGATTTTTCTGAAACAGGGCCGGGGCGTAATTCTGAACACGTCGTCGGCAACGGCGCTGCGCAGCGTCGTTGACCGTGCAGCGTACAGCGCTACGAAGGGCGCCGTGTTGGCACTCACAAAAAGCATGGCAAGCGACTACGTTCGCGACGGAATTCGAGTGAACTGTCTCTGTCCTGGCACGATCGACACGCCTTCCCTGCGCGGACGCCTCGCGGCATTCACCGATCCGGAGGAAGCGCGGAAACAGTTTGTAGCGCGCCAGCCAATGGGACGGCTGGGCAACGCCGAGGAAGTCGCTGAGGCCGCGCTGTTCCTCGTTTCGGATAATGCCAAGTTTGTCACCGGGACTGCCTTCTCTGTCGATGGAGGCTTTGCTGTTTAGCCGATGATATCCCCTCGCCCAGTGTGCTCGAAAACGAAATGGCGCAATCGGCCCGCCTATTGCCTGAACAATGGCATCGTCCAGATGACCACACTCAGCGGCGGAGGACACATCGCCGATTTTCGCCTTATCGACCCGAACGCCGACAATGTGAATTCGCTCTGGGAGGTTCCCTGGGCCACGATGGATCCGGACAAGTTCCGCAGCAGACATGTTCGCAAGTACGGACCCGCTCCTGTCGGGAAGTTTCTTGCTGGGTTCACCGGACACGCAGTTTGCATGGACTACTTCGGCGGTCCGTCCGAGGCCGAGGCCGCACAGTGCCTGGCGCTCCACGGAGAAGCGGCCAACTTGCACTGGAGATTGCAGGGTCTCGTCCGAACTGCTTCAGAGGCTCGTCTTTCCCTGGGCCTGCGCTTGCCCGCCGCTGGTCTTCAGCTCAGTCGCCAGATCTCACTACGCCGCGACGAGTGCGTTGTGTACATACAAGAAAGTCTCAGCAACGAACGTTCGCAAGACCATTTTTTTCACTGGGTCCAGCACGTCACACTGGGTACACCGTTGCTGCATCCCGACTATAGCGTGACGAGTCTACCCGGCACTCGTGCGATGACTTGGCCGCACGGTTATGAGGGAGCTAGTCTGGTGCGTGACAATCAGGAATTCACATGGCCACACGCTCCGGCGCTTACAGGCGAAACGGTAAATCTCGCGCGGCCGTTCGCACGAGACGGCAAAGGCTTTGTGGTTGCCGTGCTGATTGATCCTAATCGCCAACTCGGTTTCGTGACGGCGCTGAACTGGCAACTCGGGCTTTTGCTCGGATACTGCTTCCGTCGCGCAGACTTCCCTTGGGTCGCGATCTGGGAGGAGAACGTTGCTCGCGCAGGTTCCCCCTGGGACGGAAAGACGCGTGCCCGCGGCGTCGAGTTCGGCTCAACCCCGATGCCGATCGGAAAAGAAGAAACGTTTGCGCGCGGATCGCTGTTTGACACGGCGACGTTCCGCAGAATTCCCGCAAAGTCGGAACTGCGCGTTCCTTATGTCGCGTTTCTTTCCAGAGTTTCGACCGGATGGCGCTCAATCCGCGACATTCAAACCGCGCCCGACAAGATCATCGTGACTGAGGAACAAGGAGAGCAGTTAGAGTTAAAGGCCACCGGACTCANNGACCGCCCGCACGTAGCGGAATCGAAGAAGTTTGAGAACTGGAGATGATATGGATCAAGCGGCTGCGGGTTTCGTGATTTTGTTGGTGGCGGGCGTTATGAACGCCAGCTTTACGTTGCCCATGAAGTTCACACGAAACTGGAACTGGGAAAGCACGTGGCTGGTGTGGACGCTGTTCGCGCTCGTGATTTTTCCGCCAGTGGCGGCCTTTGCCACCATTCCCCAACTCGGGCAACTTTATGGAGAAGTCGGTACAGGTCNNAGTCCTGTTCGGATTGTCCGTTGCTTCGATCGGAATCGCGCTCACCTTCTCAATCGTGCTGGGAATTTCGGCGGCGGTGGGAAGCGTCATTCCGCTGATTCGTCTTCATCCAGAGAAAGTATTCAGTACGGGCGGCCTGATCACTTTCGCAGGAGTGGCTCTGGTGATCATCGGGGTTACAATCTGCGCAGTCGCGGGGCGTCGTCGCGAGGCCGCCATGACGTCGCAGGACGACAGTGCGAAAGTGAATATGAGTCGCGGTCTGGCCTTCGCCATCCTCTGCGGTTTCGGAGCCGCGCTCGTGAATTTCGGGCTCGCATTCGGCGGCCCCCTCCTTGAAGGAGCTAAGAAGCACGGAGCCGCTGCCCTTTGGGCGGGAAACGCCGTTTGGCTGCCGTTGATGCTCGCCGGTTCGATCCCAAACTTTGCGTACTGCTTTTATCTGCTTAGCAAGAATAAGACAGCAGACCGCTTCAGCCGCTCCGGCACTGCGTCGTATTGGTTTCTCGCCGCAGTCATGGCCTTCTTCTGGTTTGCGAGCACCGCGCTCTACGGGATCGCAACCGGCAAGCTGGGCAGTTGGGGAACAATTCTTGGTTGGCCACTATTTATGTCGCTGATCGTCATCACCGCAAGCATTCTGGGATTCATTACCGCGGAATGGAAGGGCAGTGGCAGACAGCCGCTGCGCATCCAGGTGGGTGGCGTGGTCGTGCTGGTAATGGCGGTGTTTGTTCTGGCTGCAGCCAGCCGCTGGGATCCGGGATTCCTTCTAGCAACGCCGTACAAGGTTGTTGATTTGGGCGACGAGGCTAGCCAGAATGAGGGGATCAGGTGGTGGGAGGAAATGACGGCATCCGGTGGAGAAGGAATGGTTGTGAAGCCTTTCCAGTTCGTCACGAAGAGCCGACGCGGTCTCGTGCAGCCTGCGGTGAAATGCCGTGGTCGGGAATATCTTCGGATCATCTATGGGCCAGAGTACACAGCGCCGGAGCATCTCGAACGCCTTCGCTCCAGAGGTCTCGGCACGAAGCGGTCGCTGGCACTGCGTGAGTTCGCCATTAGCATGGAAGCCTTGCAGCGGTTCGTCGAGCGGGAACCACTGAGGCGCGTGCACGAGTGCGTCTTCGGTGTCTTGGCATTGGAAAGCGAGCCCGTTGATCCGAGGCTTTGAACGCAACCTGCCTTTGGGTGTCTCCGTGGAATTCGACTCAGCCTCCGCCCGGCAATCAAATCACGATGCGTATTACACCGGCAAACGTGTCCAAAGGTAGAACCAGCCGTGCGATGTCGCGCTATCAGATCGGCTCACGTTCGCTCACGATTCATTGTTCCCGAGCGTTCCCGAGCGTGATTTTCAAGACCTGTAAGGCATCGCCCATGCCCCACATTCAACAAGATAGAAACATCTGTCTGCACTCATAACCCAAAGGCCAGTGGTTCACCGAAATCACCCTACGCGACCCATGAAACTTCGACTCCCTCCGGCTGCGAACGATGGACTCCGCGATTAACAATTCCCCTGGAACGTTCACGGGAATCTCAATCGTGCTGGCATGGTTAATCGACAGCACTCCGTCCTGCCGCTGTTTTATGATCAGTTATGGATGAGACGCCATTGTGGGCGACGAGAGATCAACACGATCGTCTGCTCGAACTGACCGCTGAGACCACGGATTCCACCAAGGAAATTCCACTCCGACGCGATGTTCGCTCGCTCGGAATTCTGCTGGGTCGCGTGCTCGTAGAGCAGGCTGGCGATAGACTGCTGGACGTGGTCGAGCATCTCCGGGGCCTTCTCATCCAATATCGCGAGCCCGCCGAGTCGGAACAAAAGGGGAATGACGACAATCTGATGGCCCAGGCGCGCACGATCATTGCCCGCCTTCCCATCGAGGATGCCTACAAAATTACAAAGGCATTTGCGATTTATTTCGAGCTGACCAATCTGGCGGAAACCAATCACCGCAAGCGTCGCCGGCGGGCGGCGCAGCTGCATGGGGACCATGCGCCGTTGGCGGGTTCTTTTCGCGGAACGCTAGTTCGACTGAAAACAGCGGGGATCAGCGCGCAGCAGGCACTCGAAGCGCTGCGAAAAATTGAAGTCACACCTGTCTTTACCGCACATCCAACGGAAGTTGCACGTCGAACCGTACTCAGGAAACGGCGAAATATCGCCCGCTTTCTGGAGGATCTCGATCGCCTGCCACTTCCGAGTTCCGATGCTTTGGAGTTGGAAAGGAAAATCGGCGCTGAGATCACCGCTCTTTGGCAGACCGACGAAGTGCGGTTAACCAAACCGAGCGTTACGGACGAAATTCGCATGGGTCTCGATCCGTACCCGATGACGCTGTTTGATACTTTGCCCAAGATTTATGCCGAGATGGTTAATTGCTTCCGAGAGGTCTACGGCCTTGAACTGCAGGAGCGAGAATTGCCCCGCGTACTTTCTTTTGGCTCGTGGATTGGTGGCGATCGCGACGGTAATCCCTTTGTGACTGCAGAATGTACCCGAGACGCTTTGCAAATGGCGCGCAATGTGATCATCGACTACTATTTGCACCAGGTCTCGAAGACGGCCGATCTTGTCAGTTCCTCCGTTCGCCGGGTCGGTACATCGCCGGCGCTGCGACAGAGACTGAAGGAGTATGAAACGCTCTTGGTATC
>PLBX01000352.1 GCA_003135495.1 Acidobacteriaceae bacterium
TTCATGATGCCGATGCCCCCCACCAGCAAGGTCACTGCCGCAATCAGAAACAAGACTAGCGTTAAAGCGTTGGCGGTGCGGTCGGCCACGCTGAGCAATGCAGTGAGATTCTGAACCACATAATTGGATTCTGCCCGGTGGCGGGAGCGGATCACTTGCCGAATTTGATCGGTTACAGGAACCACCATCGAGGGGTCAGCGGCTGAGAAATAAAGCTGCTGCACATACGGCGTATTCGTGAAATATCGGCTCACGCTGTAAGGAATCAACATCGAGCTGTCGGTCACTTCCGACTGACCGAAGGTGTCAACGCGTTCCCGGAAAGTTCCAATGATAGTGAAGGGCAGTCCGCTCAGCTTGACCACCTTGCCTATTGCCTTGTCGACAGATCCGTAGAGCTGTTCGGCAAGTTTCTGCTGGACTACGCCGACTTTATTGCGCGACTGTTCGTCCTCCGCGTCGAAAAATCTTCCCGAGATAACCACCAGATTGCGCACCGAGCGATATTCGGGAAGAACCCCGAGGATGCGAACGTCACGTTCTTTGCCATATCCGATTGGAATCCGGTTATCCAGCGGAACGACGGGAGAAGCGGCAACGATTCCCCCGACACGTTGCTGAACGGCGTACATGTCATCAACCGTCAGGCGATCGGGGGTAGTCTGTTCGCCTCCACCCTGGTACTCAGCATCGATCATGTTGGCGCCGATCGACTGAATCTGGTCTATGACGTACTGCTTGCCTGTCATTCCGATAGTGACCACCAGAATGAGCGAAGCGGTGCCAATGACCATTCCTAAGGCGGTGAGAGAGAAGCGCACCTTGTTGGTGCAAAAGGTGTCATAGGCGAAGCTAAAAATCTCACCAAAGACCAATTTGGGCGGGCGCCTAACCGTAGGTGTAGATGTCGCCATACTTGCTCAGATGCTACGCGATGCCGGAAAGGGGCGCAATTGAGAATGCGCTACGTACGAATGTGGAGAGCGGCAAGCGCCTTACTGACCAATGGCCCGGCCAGCGCGAGAATCAGACCTCAATCACCTTGTGGTCATGACAATCGGGATTAATTTGCCGATACAAATCGGCGAGCAATTGCGGCCCGTAGCGCGCTACAAAACTTATGCCCGCGACTTCGCGCTCCTGCAGTGCTCGATTGGGATACAAGAAATGGCTCAGCGTATCGGCATGACGGGCGATGACTTCGTTTCGGAGCAACTCTGCGCGAGACGCTCTTCGATGCAACTGGTTTATCTGATACCACATTCTTGTGCGCGCTCGATCTGCCGCAGCGATGAGAGTTGAGTCGAGTTTGGCAATCGATTCGCGGACCGAGGCCATTGACTTCTCTACTCCGGCATACGCCTCAGCAAATCGGGCCTGCAAATCGGCCGGCAGAGTGCGAGCGGCAATTGTTTCTCGAACTTCCGCAGGGCCGCGCAGGACGTCTGCCAGTCCCAACTTATAACGAGTCAAGATGCGCGCCGGCTTAGGCTCGAGCAGAGTTGCCGAAAACCGTGGCAGAATCGGCGTGACCCGTCCCAGCAGCTTCTCATACACGACAGCGGCCTGTGCGAAGTAAGCGATTTCAGCGGCTCCGCCGGTGTAGACGAGTGTAGGTAATAAATAATCCTGCACTACCGGGCGAAAAAGCGCATTGGGATTGAAATTTTCCGGAGCCTTGTCGATTCTCTCGACGAGTTCCCTTCCCGAGATCCTTTCATCTCCCACCACGAAGTCGCGACTGTCAACGCCATTACTTTTTCGCCGCACCACGGTGCGGGCACCATTCTTGATTTCAAATAAAAGAGTCGTTGCTGAAGTTACTTTGACTTGCTGGTGGTATCCCGCTGCTGCCAGCGCCTTGCCTCGCTGCAGGAGCGCCTCGTCAATATCCGTGGCATTCTCGATCGCAGAGAGAAACAAGGGTTTGGCGAGATCATGAAAATCCTTGTCGGCAGGATCCAGAAGGATAACCCCAAAATCTGCGAACAACCTAGTAAACAACAATGCGAACGCGCTGCCGAAGCTTTCGCCCGGACGATATGCGTCGCGCAACCAGGTCGAGACTTCGGAATTCCCGAGCAGGGCGGCGGCATGCTCGACCACAGGATTGATCTCCGGCCCAAACTTAATGGCTCCGACGGGAGCGTCGATGCCGCCATGAGTTGCTGCCTCAAATCGAGTTAACTCATCTTCGGACGCGAGGACAACATGGTTAATCTCGGCGAGATCGTGATCCTCGGTCGCCAGCCAGAANNCCGCAAGCTTCACGGCGGTAAGAGCCTTAAAGATCGAAAATAGGGGACCGCCGAAGAGACCGACCTGCTGCCCTGTGACGGCGGCTAGCGCACCATTTTTAAGGCGCTCGATATTTGCCTGTGTCTTTGCGGAGGCTCCCCAACCGCGATTCTGCCGCTCCAGAATTTCGACGACTTTACCGCGGCGCGCGGAGTCGTACTTGACACGCTGGGCTTCGTCTTTAACCCATTCTGAAAAAATCGGTGAGCGTGGATAAAATTCGCGAACAGAGGATGTGTAGGAAAGATAATCCAGAAAAAGCTTGGTGGTGTGCGGAATTTGCTGGTAAGGTACACACTCCGATTTCATCGGCAGCTCTCCAGACATTTTCCGGCAAGCCGGTGTATTTTTGCAGTCCGCATGGATTTACTCGAAGCAAAGCAGAGCTCAGGCTCAGTATGCACCTTCAAAAGTAGCACTTCCCCGCTTGCGAATGCCAAGCTCAACTACATCAGATGAGGCGAACGCGATTGGGTTGCAAAGAGTGGCAGGAATAGTGAGCCGCAACTTTCCCTTTAGAGAATTTGGAAGATCGGGTTACTGAGGCAGTTCGTCCAGGCTGGGACCAGCGGAAAGGCTCGCAAGTAAGCGTAGAACATCTTCGCGCTCGACCGAGTCGCGGAACATGAAGCGCACTCCCATGCCGAAACCCGGGTGTGTATTCAGCACTTGACCGGTAAATCTGACCTTTGTTTCCGCGGTGCGCACAACTATTTCGATACTCGAATGCCCGGTAAGTGGGGTGGGCATTTCGACGTAGCAGCCGTTTTCGCTGATGTCGGACAAAATGCAGCGATGGGGAACCTTACTTCCCAGACGGTAGACCTCTGCTCCCAACTTGCAGTCGAAACGGTGTTCATTACGGCGATTTCCCGCATTCGAGATGAGTCGCTTTTCTTTTGGCTCGGGTCTAAGTTCGCGCGACACCTCTCGATCGGGACGAGGCGGAGTTGCGAACGCTTGCGTCGCTTCGGATTTTGGGGCCGAGGTGGTTTGATGCGCGGACGCTTTTTGCTGCAACCACGTCTGCATGAGCCGCCGCGAAGCTTGCGGGACATCCAGGAAGCGAATACCGCTGCGACCGTTCGCGTCCTGCCACGCGACTTCACCGGATAAACGGACCAATTGTTCCTGGCCCGGAAGCGAGAATTCGAAATAAACCTTGCAACCGGGCGGAAGAGGATCGGGAGTTGTCAGCGAAGTTCCTTCAGCACTGAGGTCCTGAAGACTGGCGTCGAGCTCTGGAGCTCCGGGATACGCAACGTGTACGGTCGACGTAACCCGAATGCGCTGAGCGCGACGACGCTCGCGCCGGATTAAACCGCGAGCAGCACGCAAGCTGGTACGGGTGCGCTCCGAGGATAGCGGGCGATAAAGGATGAAATTTGCGCCCAGTGCAAACAGCGGACGAGAGTTGAAGTCGCTGTCAACGACAGCGATCAGCAAGCTGGCGCGGTTTTTAGAGGATTGCCTTAATCTGGTTAAGAATTCCTGCGAATCCAGGTCGGAGTGATAGTCGAGAACAAAGACTTCGAAGCGTTGAGTTTCGAGGCGCTCCAATCCTTGCTTAACTGTGACAACGTGCTCGGTCGCGATGCCTAGCTCGGACAGGATGAGCCGCAGCAGAGCCGCTGCGTCCAGATCGGGGCTCACCACGAGCGCACGTAGGTCCATGATGCTGAATGTATTGCGGGTCAGGGGCAACCACAAGTTACCTCTGTCACGGCAACAGCTTTCGGCTTCGGGCAAATACCTACATTGGGGAGGTAACATGTACGAGGTTACCCTTGGGGAAACACTGTTCGCCGGTTGGCTAACTCCGAAATGAGGTAGGAAATCTCTAACGAAGGTCGATTAGGCCAACACAATATTTGGCAGGTCGGCGAGAGTGGCAATCTGTGCGTCGGGGGTTTCCGGGATGCGCTCTGGTTCTTGATTAAGGCGGTTACACCACAGAACTTTAAAACCAAAGGCCTTTGCGGAGTAGGCATCCCATCCGTTGGAAGATACAAAACAGACTTCGTTCGCCTCCGCATTCAGACGGGCACAAACCAGCGCGTAGACGGAAGGATGGGGTTTGTAGACCTTAACCTCTTCCACTGAGAGCGTCGCATCGAGGATATCGGCGATGTTTGCATTGCGGGCGGCCGAAGCGAGCATTTCGGGCGATCCGTTGGACAAGATGGCAAGTTTCATCCCCGCCGCCTTGAGTCGAGTCATAGAGGCATAGACCTCTGGATAAACGACCGGGACCATGTAAAGGCTCATCAGTTTCGAGCGCAGGGCCGAGTCATCGATCCGGAAAGTCGCGAGTGCGAAATCGAGGGCGTCGCCCGTGATCTGCCAAAAATCAGCGTGATTACCGGTCAGACTGCGGAGCAATGTGTACTGCAACTGCTTGAAGCGCCACAACTCGGCGAGACGCTCACAATTTTCTCCCAGCGAATCGCGGCAAGCGTGTGCGGCGCTGTTGACGTCGAATAATGTACCGTAGGCGTCGAAGACGCATGCCCGAATGCGGTGGAGTTTAATGGCCATAGCTCAAGGGACAAAGACTGCACGTGCCCGTGCACGATTAGCGCGGTCTACCGGCAGGTGGTATTGGCCGAAGAGGATCGCTGGAGTTGCGCGCAGCACTTTCAGAGGGCGGAGCGTTGACGGACAAATCCGTTGACCAGCTATCGGCGAGGATTTTCCAACTACCGACGGGTTGGCGCACCAAGACAATCAAGTATTTTCCGCGCTCTTCGCGACGTTTGCCCATGGCGACGGGAACAAGCATCTTGCAACATCCGAGGTCGAGAGCAATATCGCCCATAACTTCGAGACGCAAGGATTCCATCTCCACGTCGCCCAAGCCAGCTTCGAGCAGCGAGATGAGGAAGGCGCGAATAGCAGGCAGGCTGCGAACAGGCGGGACGCTGGAACGGATCACGGTCGCGTCCGCGGAGTATAACTCCAGCAAATCATCGATGTGTTTTGTGTTACATGCCTGCGCCCAATCTTGCACAACCTGCCGGGCTGCGACTTCAGTCCGGCCACCCGACATCGTGGATAGGGGGCCAGGCACACGACCGCGAGCCGCGGCAGTTTGAAGGTCGGCGGAGGCGGGAGAAGAGGATGATCCCGCGCCAGGAACCAAGTGGTGGTAGTGGTGGTGGACGTGATGTTGTTCTAAAGCGTTTCGCTGTTGCAGAGGACCTTCGCTCGCTCCCTTTGCTGCAACGCCGCACCAAACACAAAAACGCCCGACTGCAGGCAGAACGCCGCCACAAGCCAGGCAGTTGTTTTCAGTTCCTTCGGCAGGGTTTGCGGCGGGCGCGTTGGGAAGCGCTTCGCTCGACATGCGGTGAACTGCCTCCACTGCCGCGGCTACGGACTCG
>PLBX01000395.1 GCA_003135495.1 Acidobacteriaceae bacterium
GCCTTCTATTACTGTTAATCTTGGTGACACTGCCTCTCCCCGTGTGTGCTGGCGCGGTTGCAGAATTTTGTTAGCGAGCGTTTGTGCATAGCGTCGTCATTGATAAAACTGAACCCGCGTACCAGGAACTTCTTGGCCGGCCGATTCGCGAGCTGGGGCTGAAGCTTGCGGGGTCTCCGGTGGAGCGGTTTGTGGAGCAGCTTTATCGCGAGCTGGAGGCTAAGGGGCTGACGAAGTTTCGTCCGGAAGTTTATTTGACGGATGAGTGGGGATGCCCTTCGGGCGAGCCGATTATTGGGATTCCGTTTTATCTGGCGAGTGCGGCGCTGGCGCAACTGGAAAAAGAGACGCACGATCTCGAGGACGCGCGAGAGATCATGATGTACCTGCGGCATGAGGCGGGGCATGCGTTCACGTATGCGTACAAGCTGCATAACAAGCCGGAGTGGAAGCAGATTTTTGGGCCGTTCCGGCGGCCGTATCGGGATAACTACCGGCCGGCTCCGTTCTCGCGTGATTATGTGCGGCATTTGCCGGGATGGTATGCGCAGAAGCATCCGGATGAAGATTTTGCCGAGACGTTTGCGGTGTGGCTGACGCCGCGGTCGAATTGGCGCAAGCGTTATCGCGGATGGGCGGCGCTCGACAAGTTGCTGTACATGAACCGGCTGGCGCGGCAATTGGGGAAGACGGATCCTCCGCGGCGGCGGGGGCAGACGGATATTACGGTCGACGAGATGGAGACGACGCTGTCAGAGTTTTATCACTTGCAGCGGGCGGCTCAGGAAGAAGTTGCGGTGTCGGAGCTGGCTCCGGACACGGATTTGCGCGATATTTTTGCGGTGTCGAAGCGGCGGAAGGCTGCGGTTCCGGCGCAGGAGTTTTTGCATCAGCATCGCAAGGCGGTGATCGATAAAGTTGCGCAGTGGACGGGGGCGCAGCGTCCGCTGATTAAAAATTTGATCGACACGATTGAGAAGCGGGTAGGGGAGCTTGAGTTGCGGGCGGATAAGACCCGGGTTGCGGAGCATCTCGCGGAGGTTACGGCTTATGCTACGGCGCTGGTTATGACTTATGTGACGAAGGGGAAGTTTATTCAGCCGTGAGAAATGGAGCGATGGCGGTTTCGCCCGTCTTGTTTGCGAAGTAAACAAGATCCCAAGGAGAAATAATGATCGGAGCAAAACTGAAAATCGCGCTGCTCTANNCCGAAGCGCAAGCCTCGCAAGAAAGTTAAGAAGGTCAAGAAGGAGAAGACCGACCGCGAGGAGATTTTCGAAGCGCTGCAGAAGCTGGGGCATGAGCCGTCATATTTTGAGCTAGACGGGCGTCCGCAATCGCTGCACTCGCTTTCGCGCTGCGATGCGGATTTGCTTTTTAATTTGACCGAATCTTTCGATGGCGACGACACGAAAGAGATGAATGTAGTCGCCTACGTTGATCTTCTGGGATTGCGTTACACGGGGGCGGGGCCGCACGCCATTATCCTTTCGCAGGATAAGGCGATTGCGAAGAAAATTTTTGGTTTTCACGGGATCAAGACTCCGTTCTTCGCGACGTCTTATCGCGGACGCATTGAACACTGCCACGACATTTCGTTTCCTTTGATCGTGAAGCCATCGTGGGAGGATGGATCGATTGGGATCGATGCGGGTGCGGTAGTGAAAAACGTTAAAGAGATGATGGAGCGGGTGCAATACATCCAGGATGAATTCGATTCTCCGGCACTGATCGAGGAGTACATCGAAGGACGAGAAATTTACGCGGGGATACTCGGCAGCTACGAGCGGGCGCAGGTTTTGCCGCTGGTCGAGCTCGACCTCTCCAAACTGCCGGAAGGCACGCCGAAGATCGCCAGCTACGATGTGAAGTTTGAAAAAAATACCGAAGCCTACAAACTTACTAAGTCGGCGATTGCAGAGAATCTGGACGACGAGACGCGGAAGCGGATGGAGGACACAGCCCTCGCCGCATATCGTGCGCTGAAGCTCCGCGATTATGGGCGCATCGATATGCGTCTCGCGCCGAATGGCGATGTGTATGTCATCGAGGCGAATCCGAATCCCTGGCTGGCTAGCCGTCAGGAGTTCGCTATGGCGGCTAAGGCTTCAGGGCTTTCCTACACGGAGATGATCGGCGCGATTATTGATTTGGCTATGACCCGCTATTTGAATGCCGATCTGACCAATGCGGCGGCTATGCACTAGTGGTTCGTGGAAGTTCGCGGCTGCAAACCTTACCACAGGGAGCGCCGAGGGACAGAGGGTCACAGCTAAAGGCATGTGTTTAGATTCTGCCAGCAGAACTTACTTAAGCGCCGCTTTCCCCGCCGGCTGCAATCTTTCGAATACTTCTTCGGCTCGGCCCAGGGCGTCTTGCACGTTCTCGCAAATATTTTCGGAACCGACCAACTCCGCAAATTCTGTTTGCTGAAAGAGTTTTAGGGGTTGCTCTCTTGCGCCGCACAGAATTAACTCGCGGCCGCTTGCTTTCAGGGTGCGGGCAGCCTCTTCGAGGGCGAAGAGTCCGGTGGCGTCGAGCGCGGTCATATTTCGCAGGCGCAGAATAACTACCGGCGGAAGTTTGTGAAGATTCTCGGTGACGAGATCGATCTTGTCGGTTGAGCCGAATAGAAATGGGCCGTGAATGCGAAAGATGGTCGCGTAATAAGGAATGTCTTTATCTTGCAGAATGTGGACGCGTCCGTCTTCAACGTAGTCGTCGGTTACCTGAGAGACGGTGGTGGTGGCGGCTACGCGGCTGATGAACAAAAATGACGCAAGAATCATTCCGGCTTGCACGGCGACAGTAAGATCGGCGAAAACGGTGAGTGCGAAAGTGACCAGCCATACGCTGACGTCAGTTTTGGTGAGTTTGAGGAGCGATGGAATCTCGCGCCACTCGCCCATGTTGTAACTCACTACCATGAGGATTCCGGCGAGCACCGCCATGGGCACGAAGCTGACCAGCTTCGAAGCAAAAAGCAAAATCGACAGTAGAGTCAGAGCGTGAATTATGCCGGCAACCGGCGTTTTTGCTCCAGCGCGAATGTTGGTGGCGGTGCGGGCGATGGCTCCGGTGGCGGGAAGTCCGCCGAACATGGGCGAGACAACGTTCGCGATTCCTTGGGCTACGAGTTCAACGTTTGAATTGTGGCGAGCACTTTTTGAGAGGTCGCCACTCATTCGATCGGAGACAACGGCTGACATCAGCGACTCGATTGCGCCGAGCATTGCGACGGTCAGTGCCGGGCCAAGAAGTCCGTGAATGAGGTCGGTACGAAAGGCTGGGATGTGGAGATGCGGCATTCCGCTGGGAATTCCGTGGAAGCGCGATCCGATGGTTTCTACCGGAAGTTTGAAGATCCAGACTGCGGCTGTTCCGAGAATGAGGGCGACAATTGCGCCGGGTACGCGATTCGAAAATGCACGGCAGAGAAGAATGATGGCGACGGTTCCGGCGGCCAGCAACGTAGCCTCGAGCGAGAAGCTGCGAAAGTTTTTCGCGAGCGCCTCTACGCGCAACCAGAAGATGCCGGGAACTTTTTCTAACTGCAGGCCGAAAAAGTCTTTTATTTGCGTGCTGGCAATGAGGATGGCGATGCCATTCGTGAAGCCGATCACGATGGGACGCGGAATATATTTCACGGCGGTGCCCATGCCGGTGAGGCCCATGACCACGAGAATCAGTCCAGCCATCACCGTGCACATGAACAGGCCATCGACGCCGTGAGCTGCGACGATTCCGGCGATGACGACGACGAAGGCTCCGGTGGGGCCGCCGATCTGAGTGGCGGAGCCTCCGAGGGCGGAGATGATGAAGCCGGTGACTACGGCGCAGTAGATTCCTGCTTGAGGAGTGAGTCCGGAGGCGATGGCGAATGCCATGGCTAGCGGGAGGGCGACCAGGCCGACAGTGATGCCTGCGATTAGATCGTGGAGGAATTTATTTGGGGTGTAATCGCGCAGGCAGAGGGCCGATTTTGGGAGCCAGCGCTCGTCAAAGAGGGTGAGTCTCATGGGAACAGTAATTATCGCAAGTTGGCGAGGATTGACATAGTCCCCGAAAGGGTAAGGGGGGATGAGACTTTGGAGCGGTGCGCCCTCAGCGGCTAAAGCCGTTTCTTAGAACAAGTGTTACCGCAGCGCTGAAGCGCTGCGCCACCAAAAAGCGTGGATCGTCACTACGGGTGAATCATTGGGAGGCTAATTTCGCTGGCCGCGGACGGCCCAGGCGCGGGCGGGCAACTCAATTACTCCGTCCGCATTCGTGGGCAACGAAGTGCGCAGGCGTTCGCGAATCGTATTTCGCGTATCTTCGCCGCGGCTCGCTAAATAGTTGGGAGCCGAACCTTGCCCTGAGAGCAGCGGTTGCCAGTAATCATCAAAGCCGGTGAATCTTGTGGTGATGTCCAGGGCCTGAAGTTTTATTTCTTGCAGTCCGGCTTGCTCGAAAAGCTTTCGCAGAGCTTCGGGATTGCATTGAGTGAAGCGGTTAGCTTGATCGTGTTGCGGTGCTTCGCTGTCGCAGGCGGCTGCGGCATCCCAGAACTCGCGAAGGAAGCGCACTCCTTGCGCGTAGTCCCAAACGTAGATTGCGACCGTGCCCTGGGGAACCGCTACGCGGCGCATTTCNNGCAGTGCATCGGCCGCGTTGGGAAGATAATTCAGGCCGAGGCCGCAGACTATTGCGTCGAAGCTGGAGTCATTGAAACGGAGATGCATGGCGTCTCCGGTTTCGAAGGTGACGTTCGGGCGGCTGCGATGCTCGCGGGCAAAATTAAT
>PLBX01000005.1 GCA_003135495.1 Acidobacteriaceae bacterium
GATGAAGCAACGCGCGAGCGGCTCTATCACTTCTGGAAGAAAGCGGTGAGGAGATCGTTTGACTGGGTGGAATCGCAATAAGTAATGGAGCGACGGGCGCCCTCGCCCGGCCAGGCATCGTTGGCGAGTTCACCATGTAAAACTCCGCGCTGGATGAGGTATTGAGCCAGCCGATTGCGGCAACATGCTCGGGGGACACGATCCATATTGCCGTTCTTGCACCAATTGCGGTCACGTACGTGATGAGTTTCCCCGTCTTCGTCCTCCGCAACCAAATCAACACTAAAATCGCCCGCTGGTCGTTCTCGAACTGCCCCCGTCAAATTGAGATCAAGCGATTCATTCAAATACGTCAAATGTTGTTCTGAAGCCATTGTGTGAAATCCTGCGCCTCGTGTTTCCACACCTCTCGCAAGGCCACTCGTTGCAAGCGGTCGATCGTTGAAGTCATTCGGAATTCCTCCACTGTCAAACGAATGGGCCGGATTAGACCTGCTTTACTACTTTCGCCTCATTCTCGATGCCGTGCTTTACGAAGTTCTCAGCCAAGAAGAATACAAACTTCGACGAGCCTTCGGAAAGCGAGGGGTGATCGACCACGCTCGTTCCTTCAAATAAGGCTACTGTGAGCGAAAGCATTTACTCGCAATTGTGAACGTCAACGTACCAGAACCGTTTACTTCGGCGTAAATTGTTCCGTTCGCCAACAGTTTTGAGCTAGTGAGCCCGAGGTCAGCATGTCCGACCTTTTGTTGCTGTTGGTCGATTATGTCAACGTGATAGACGATACTTGGCGAGTCAGCGGCACCCTCAGACAGTTGAGCACATTTGTTAAGCAGGTCCTGAGGATTTTTCTCGATGAGATTCGGCTTACCGTAATCAAGCGCAAGTACTGGAGGTGCAAACGTATCTCCGCATTGGCCTTTTTTGAGCTTTCTTTGATGGATAGCGAGACCAGTCATTTTAGCCCACCCCCCGCCACTGCTGTCTCTTGCGGCATACATGTCGATACACCCCTTTCCATCATCCGAAAGGTTCCCAATATGTTCTTGTCCGGGGCGCGTTCCATACATGTCATATTGAAGTCCATGGTAGCCAGCATTTGGGTCTGCGTTCCATCCTCCCGCACCCTCATCAGATGCGTTGGCGCAGACATGTCGCCTCGAATCTGTGCCGCCATCTGTGCCGCTATCAATATATAGCTGCCCCGCAGAAGTTTGTTTTGGATGTGGAATAGTTCGAGTGTCCCAGGTTTGACCGTAGGCTTCTTCAGTCACTTTAGCTGTATACCTAGGCAAAACTGAACACAGCAAAAGGGGAAACGACGGCTCCACGGCTTTTTCGAATATTGCCCCAGCATTTAGCACTAGGACTAAGGTTTTCTCAGCCTGAGGGTCCTTCGGAAAGAGCGACGCTGGAATCTGTAGTTCAATCAAACCCATCGAAGCTGCGACAACATTAACCTCGGTTCCGTTGTGACTGAATAAATGCCAATCGGCAGATGAATTTCGAGTCAGAATGTAGGCCCTAGGCTGTCTTCCGCCACGCAACAAGCCTGCGCCAGTTATAAAAAGCGGTGTCGAGGCCCCGGAAGCTTTGACTACGGAGTAGCCATTATTGGGGACGTTAGGCAAAGGCTGTGCCGGAATCGGAAGTGCCAAAACCAGATTCGCCGCGTTGTTTGAAAGCTGCTCTATCCGCTGTCTAGTATCTTTGTTAAGGGCATCGATTGATCCATTTGCGATTCCTTTAAAAGTTTCCAAATTACTCTGAACATACCCGTTTAACTGTGCTAACCGACCGGCCGCGTCCGAATTGATGTTGATAGTTGCGTCGCTGATAATCTTATTAACATTGAAAAGCGCCTCCTGAATAATGCTACGAAACTGTTCGAGACGTTGAGCCAGAGCGTCGTTGCCGTCGCTTATCGCACGGTCGATTAGAGGCCCTAGAGCGACATTAATCGGATTTAGTTGATCTTCTAAAGCGCGAGCATCCTTGCCAACGTCGGCTACGGCAAAACGGGGTGATACGCAGATTAGAAGGAGCGTTAAGAAAAAAGTCCATTGCTTCATATAAACCCTTTCTCGTTGCAGTTGAATTAAGCCAGGCCGAGGTGTGGTACGACTAACTTTAGGGCCAATGAAATGTTATTGAATTAGAAACAGACACTTTTTCACTAATTAATACGACGGCGTCAGATGTTGCACTCGCTCGCAGTTTGGCAGATACGCTCCCGCTTAATGCTCCAGGTATGTCCAAACTCCCGGCACTGGCTCTAAGTCCAAGTTGCTTGACGTTTCCTAGTGGTTCCATCACCCACCACATATTTACTTTGTTCTTTCCATCTCGTGTCCTTACAGCATAGTGAAGCGTCCCTGAAACATTGACGCCTAGCCAGAGATCGGCGGACTTCCCCGCCGGAATTTTGATCTCACGAATATCGGACTGTCGATCGGTTTGTCCAAAGACCAAGGACGAAAGCACTGCTAAGAACAGTATTGCTTTTAATGACATTATTAGATTCGCGTAAGCCTTCTGATATTAAGATCCATGCGGCTAGGGCAGAATGCTTGTCGTGACCTGAGCCGTTCAAACCGGAGAATTGCTAATGTTTGATCAGTAAACCAACAAATGGGAAATTACCTTGGGAAGAACGAGTAGGTAGCCCCCTCATCGAAAAGTTTGGAACTTTTCAGACCGGCCTATTCGTTGACGCGCTGGATGTTAGTACCGTTTCGTAATCGTGTCAACTGTTTTAGTTATAAATTGAATCGAGGCCCGCTCTCGTTCACTCCAGACCAGGGGGGTGCGAGTTTGATTCGCTGCGACAACGCCTCTAGGAAGGTTCACGCCCCAGAGCGGCGTTTAAACTTCCGGAAGCGAGGCATTGCGAGTTTTCCAAGCTTGCCAAGGGATTACTTCGGTCAACAAGAAATTGAAGTGTTTCACGCTCATATCTAATGATTTTGCGATCTGANNTCGATATGCTCCGTTTCGTTGCCAATAGGAATCCAGAATTGCAGTTGGTGGGATCGCCACCCCTTGTTTCAGCAAGTGCAATCGCTGCAGCTCTCTCAAGATACCTTGGCGATAGCGATTCTGGAAGATCCTATGAAGATGACCGGACCGATCTTTTGTA
>PLBX01000279.1 GCA_003135495.1 Acidobacteriaceae bacterium
GGAACGCGCTCCAGCCAGCCCAGAGGCGTGATCATCGATAGCAGAAGATGTAGTTCCGCATGCGCGGGTACATGCGACTGGATAAACATCACACACTTTTCTGGATCAAGCCCTGCAGCCAGCCAATCCAGCAACACCTCAACCGAATTCTCTTTTAGACGCGAGGTGTCAGCATAATCGGTGGTCAGCGCATGCCAATCGGCGATAAAGAAAAAGCAGTCATACTGGTCCTGCATGCGAACCCAATTTTCCAAAGCGCCAACATAGTTGCCGAGATGGAGCTTGCCGGTCGAGCGCATGCCGCTGAGCACGCGTTTTTTGGAGGACGGTTTCATTCAGATTCTGTCCTGCAGAATTTGTGGAGATCGCGCTGGTAGCAAGCCAAGTGGAGAATTCGATAAGTTTGCGGAAGCATTCGTGAACCTGATTCTAACAAAGCCGCGCCATACAAGGCGCACATTCAAGCTCGCACTAGCGGCACGCACACCGGCAGCGGCCACGACGCAAATAATGGCGCAGGTTGGAACTGAGCGAACGGTTTGAGGTTAGTGCCCGGCGCGTACGGGCGAGACAATCATGTGTCCAGCAGGGCGCTTTTTTCCATCGGCTTTGTCGTGCTGGTAAAGAAGCGAGAGAGCGCCCTCGGAAGTGGTGGTCGCTCCGGCGAGTTCGGCAGCAAGCGAGTGGTAGGAGCGGGCGATTTCCTGATTGCTCTGCGCGGCTACGGGGCTGCCTTTATCAATTGCCGGCCCGATCACCTGAAAATTATTTGGCACTTTCCACAAAACTTTGGTGTTGGTGGTCTTCTCCACATCCTCATCAGTGAAACCCGGAATCTTCTTGAAACGATTGAGAACGATGCGCAGACGGTCGCGGGCGGCGCCGTCTTGCAAGAAATCATGGATCTTATTCGCGCTCCACAAAGAAACGACGTCAGTCTGGGCCACAAGCAGCACGGCATTGGAGAGCTCGCAGATCATGTGAGTGGTCGCATCCATGCGACCCGAGCAGTCCAGAACCACGAAGTGATATTGACTCACTAGAAGATCGAAAAGGCGAGCGAGTTCCGAAGAGGTTGGAAGACTGCTATGCGGCTGTTGCGCTCCGGCCAAGAGATGAAGTCCATTGCGGTAGGGCGTCATCAAGCCATCGAGCAAAGAGCCATCCATGCGATGGAGATTCTGCAAGGCATCGACTATTGAAAATTGGGGCTTGAGATTCAGTTGCAGGGCGGCGTGACCAATGGGGGCGAAATCGACGAGAACAACGCGGCCGTGCGTCTCCTGCAAGGCGACAGCTGTGTTGACGGCAGTGGTGGTAGCGCCGGCCCCGCCCTTGGCGTTGAGGAACGTGAACACGCGCGCCTTGCTGGCGCTGCGCTGGGCGCGGCTCAAGGTTGCGGAAAAGCGGGCAAAGGCTTCCACCAAGGCTTCGCGGCTGGAGGAATAATCGAGGAATTCACGGGCTCCGGCACGCATGGCGGAGACAATATTCATGGGCTGGCTCAATTCGCCGATCGCAAAAATGGTGACGTCAGGAATGCTGCCATGTATCAGTTCGATGGTGCGGATGGCTCGCTGCGGGTTCTGGGGATCGATGACCACGAGGGCAACCTCAACGCGCTGGTCTTGCATTTGCCGCAAGATTGCATCGCTTGGGCCGGCGGGAGAACCGACGTGACTTTGCACTGTGCGCGCCAGGTTCGTGCTGTCGACTCTACTGGTTAGCACGATGGATTTTTCGCGGTCATCGGCGATGATGGCGACGGCGATACCAGCCATAACTCGTTTCTCAGTGTTCAATGACATGTTACGAACGTCCAGTGCAGGGGCCAAGTGACCCTCGTAATCCGAGGAGACAGAAGAAAGAAGCGGCGGATTGCCGGTGGAAAGTGCACGAGGCCAAACCACCCGTCAGACTGCTGTTTCAATCGATTGTAAGACAAAAACTGTCACTTGAAAAGAGGGTGAACACGGTAGAAAAAAATTAGATTTCAGCGCGTGAACGGGCCGGATCTGGCCTCGAGGGGGCGTGGGCCNNGAACTGGGATGCGGGTTGATTCGAGGGCAGATATTCGTAGGCATCGAGCTGGACGGCAATTCCACTTTTTTGTCCGGCGATGGTTGCTGCGGCGCGCACGACTCTACCACAGCACCTGACGGGCATGCTTTCGCCTAATGTGATTTCGGAGGGCATGGTGAATGTCAGTTCGACGGATGCGCCTTCGTTGAACGTCGCTTCCGCGTAGAAAAAAATTCCGCGACCACTCAAATCCTGAGTAAAACCCGGCACGGTTCGTCCATCGAAGTGAACTGCCAATGGCAGCTGCACTTCAAAACGTTGAGCTCCTCGGCGTTCAAGACGATTAGGATCTGTGTTCATGGGCGGGTCCTTTTTAATCCGGTAGTCGGATCGGTAGGAGTTAACTGTATCGCGGTTTGAGTCCGTGGGGAAGGTCCAAATTGCGGAATCGACTGTTGAAAAGGAAAAGTTGGCGTTCGAATTGGCCGGGCGGGTATGGCTGGTGCTCCATTGTTCGAAATGATGGCTTCGTCGGGTTGCCGATGTCTGAAAGATGTGAAAAGGTTTTAAGAGAAAGTGCTGCAAAGTGACCGAAGAGCAAAAAACTGCGACAGTTGAAGACGAAGTCAGGAAGGAGGCGCCTAGAGCAAGGTTAGCCACCACTCTGCGCGCCCTGCGGCACCGCAACTTTCAACTTTTCTTTGGCGGACAACTCATCTCATTGACTGGGACGTGGATGCAAAGCGTGGCGCAGGCGTGGCTTGTTTACAGCATGACCAAGTCGCCTTTGCTGTTGGGAAGTGTGGGCTTTGCCAGCCAGATTCCGGTATTTCTTGTCGCGCCCTTCGGCGGCATCACGGTCGACCGCACGAACCGGCACCGACTGGTGATTGCGACACAAATCTGCTCCATGATTCTCGCCGGAATTCTCGCGTGGCTAACGCTGAGCGGGCGAGTTCAGGTCTGGCACATTTTTCTGCTGGCGGCGCTGCTCGGCGTGGTGAACGCGTTCGACATTCCGGGCCGGCAGGCCTTCCTCATCGACATGGTTGGCAAGGAAGATTTGATGAATGCGATCGCACTGAACTCCTCCATGTTTAATGGTGCGCGTGTCGTTGGGCCGGCGGTCGCAGGAATTCTGGTTGCGAAAATTGGGGAGGGCTGGTGTTTTGCCGCCAATTCGATCAGCTACATCGCGGTCATTATCGGTCTCTTGCTCATGCATGTGCAGAGCCCTCCCCGTGTCAGCAATCGTTCGCCGATTGAAGACATTGTCGAAGGCTTTCGTTGGGTTAATCAGACAAAAGTTATTCGCGCATTGCTGTTGCTGATCGGACTGATAAGCCTGGTGGGAATGCCTTACACCGTGCTAATGCCGGTATTCGCGGATAAAATTTTGCACGGCGGGGCACAAGGGCTTGGAATTCTGATGGGCGCCACCGGCGTCGGCGCGTTGCTTGGCGCTCTAACGCTCGCCGCAAAAACCGGAGTAAAAGGGCTGGGCCGGTGGATTGTGATCACCTGCGCAACTTTCGGAGTTAGCTTGTTCTGTTTCGCGTTCTCGACTTCATTCTGGTTATCAGCGCTACTGTTATTGCCG
Organism: Acidobacteriaceae bacterium; assembly: GCA_003135495.1. GTDB lineage: Bacteria > Acidobacteriota > Terriglobia > Terriglobales > Acidobacteriaceae > Acidiflorens. Next base: position 3,623 of record PLBX01000279.1, read on the forward strand.
GCGGGGTATTCGATGATGTTGCAGATGGCATGTTCGAATACGCTGATTCAGACGATGGTACCCGATCAGTTGCGAGGACGGGTGATGTCTGTTTACTCCATGATGTTCATGGGGATGGCTCCCTTTGGAGCGTTCTTTGGCGGAGCAATGGCACACCGGATCGGTGCGCCCATCACGGTTGCCGTCGGAGGAATTGTCAGCGTGTTGGGAGCGATCTGGTTTGGACGCGCGCTGCCGGAACTTAGTATCGAAGCGCATCGACTGATCATCGCGCAAGGTTTGGCTGGCGGCGAGCCGGAGCAGGAATTAAATGCGCAGGCGGTGGAAGATTAAGTTGGAGGCGGGCGTCATCCTCTGAGGTGGACGGGCGAGGACGCCCGTCGCTGTATTGCGATGGGCACTAATTTATAAGCTTGCGTTGTTGCAGAAACTCTTTTGCTACTACAGCGGCGTCGCGATGTTGTCCGTCCACGGCGTAGTTCAACCTGCGCATGTCATCGTCGGAGATCGCTCCTGACAGGGCGTCCAAGGCCCCCGCAACCTCGGGATGTTTTTTGAGTAAATCTTCGCGCATCACTGCGACCGCTTCGTACGGGGGGAAGTAGTGGTGATCATCTTCGAGTACGAAGAGATCGAGCGCCGGAATCAGTCCATCTGTATTGTTGCCGGCGATCAGATCTACCTGGCGTTCCTTTAACGCGCGCGTGATCAGGCCGAGATCCATAATGCGCGGCGCCTCGGCAAAGCGCAGATTGTAGCTGGCGACCAAACCTTTGTATCCGTCGGGGCGCTCCATGAATTCGTATCCGAAACCGGCACGCCATTTCGGAGTGAAAGCGGCGGCCTGCGACACGGTGGTGAGGCGCAGCTTTCGCGCTTCATCGCCGCGAATGACGATGGCAAACGTGTCATTGAATCCGAGCGGGCGACCCACCGCGAGATTGAACTTTGTTTGGTAAGCCTGCTGCACGCGCTGATAAACGTCGAGTTTGTCGCCGCTCGGTTGTTGCTTTAGAACCGCGGTGAGAGCGGTTCCCGTGTATTCGGGATAGATATCGATTCGTCCGGCAAGGATCGCTTGCTGACAGATAAATGTGCCCGCGAGGTAGAAGCGGCGCTCGACCGGCAGGTGAGTGCGATGCTCGATGATTTGCGCGAACAACTCGCCGAGCACCAATTGTTCGGTGAAATCTTTGGAGCCGACAACGATACGACCGGCGTGGTGGCCGCATCCTGAAATTTGCAGTAGAAGAACGCAGGCGAGTGAAAGCGCGATCCATTTGGAGTTGATGGTCGCAGAGAGGCTGCGCATGAAGTTCAGATTCAATCGTTCCTAGGTTTTCAAGCGCAACGTTCCGAGACGACGCTCGAGCCTTCCCAGTAAGAAGTCGACCAACAAAGCCAGCAGCGCGGCGGGAATGGCTCCGGCAAGGATCACCTGGTTGTTGACCATGGCGAGGCCGCGAAAAATAAATTCACCGAGGCCGCCTGCTCCGATTGCAGCTGCGATGGTTGCGAGTCCAATGGAGAGCACGGCTGCGATTCGCACGCCGGCGACGATGACTCCAGAAGCGAGCGGCAATTCCACTTGTAGAAGTAATTGCCGATCGGTCAAACCCATGGCGCGTCCGGCTTCTACGATCGCGGGATCGACGCCTTGAATGCCAGCGTATGTGTTTCGGATCAACGGCAAAAGGCCGTAGAGCGCGAGCGCGAGAATTGCGAGACGGCCGCCGCGAGCGCCGATCCACGGCGCGGGAAGAAGAAATCCGAAGAGAGCGAGGCTGGGGATGGTCTGAATTATGTTGGCGCCGCCGAGGACTGGCTTGCTCAGTTGCGGCACTCGCGTAATCAGAATGCCCAGCGGAATGCCGACCAGCGCCGCGAGCAGGGTTGCTACTCCGGCCAGCGTGATGTGTTCCAGCGTGAGATCGAGGACTTGCTGGCGATTCATCATCATGAACTGGAGAAAGTTCACCGGCTCACCTCACGATCGATTTGATTCGGGTCGGGCAATGCCGAAAATGCTTCTACGTATGCTCTCACGAGCGGATCGCCAGAGCGCGAAAACTCATGCGCGGGAAGATCGACCACAAGCTTGCCCTCTTCCATTAGTGCGATTCGATCTGCCAGCAGCAAGCCTTCGCGGAGATCATGCGTCACAAAGATTACGGTTTTCTTCATGCGTTGCTGTAGGGCACGAAATTCTTTTTGCATTTCGGAGCGGGTGATGGGATCCAGGGCGCCAAAGGCCTCGTCAAGAATAAGAATGGGAGGATCCGCTGCGAGTGCGCGCGCAACTCCGACGCGCTGGCGCTGGCCGCCTGAGAGTTGGCTCGGGTAGCGGGACAAGAGGTCTTCGCTCAATCCGACGGTGATTAATAATTCGCGCACGCGCGCGTCGATTTGTGGCTGCGGCCATTTTTCAATGCGCGGGACGAGAGCGATATTTCTTTCCACGTTGAAATGCGGAAATAGACCGCCATCCTGAATGACGTAACCGATGCTTCGGCGCAGGCGAATGGGGTCCCACTCCGCAGTGGGCTTCTGGTTGACGCGAACCTCGCCTGCCGTCGGCAACAGCAAGCGGTTGATCAGTTTTAGAGTTGTGGTCTTGCCGGAGCCGCTGCGACCGAGCAGCACCAGCGTTTCTCCCTGCTTCACGGAGAGCACGAGATCGTGGAGCAGCGGACGCCCGCTTATGTCGAAGGAGGCGTGATCGAATTCGATCGCAGATTTTACGGTGTCCGATACTCGGCTGGGAGAGGCAGTCATGTCTTCACTAACTAACAGCCAAATTGATGGAGCGATTTGCGTCTTCGCCTGTCCCGCGTGCAGTTTAGGCCGGGCGAGGACGCCCGGCGCTCCCTTTGTATGCGGCGTCGGGCAGTCCGGTGATTCTTATTCCGCTATGTCCTTTGTGCCGGATGTTCAGGCTGATCAAGAGCGCGGTGATCTGCTCGACGATACGGGCGTTCTCAAGTTTGCCGCCATCAATTCCGCGAACTCCTGCGATCTTTGCGGCGAGATCGATGACAATTTGCGTGGCGCTCGGATCGTCACTGCAGACGATCACATCGCAATCGACGTTATCTTCACTGTTCAACACATCCGCCGAAACATTGTGGAAAGCTGCTACTACGGATACACCTTTCGGAACCAACTCAGCCGCCTGTTGCGAGGCCGAGCCTTGCCAGACGCCGATGGTGCGGCTGGCGCGTCCGCCAATGCTAGTCGCGAGCGGAACGGTCACATCGATCAGAATGCTGCCGGCGCGGATCGATGGCTTTAACTGCTTGAGCAATGCCGCCTGCCCTTCAAACGGGACTGTTAGTACGAGGAGGTCGCTGGCGGCGCAGGCCGCGGAATTTTCCATGCCCGAAACTTGAGCATTCGCGCCGGCACGCTTGCGGATTGCGTCGGCTGTCGCTTCGGCGCGGACTCGATCGCGGGAGCCGATGATCACGGTTTCTCCTGCGCGCGCCCAGCGCAACCCGAGCCCGGTGCCTGCCGGACCTGTGCCACCGATGACCGAGATGGTGCGGCTCACGCGAACTCCGGGAGGGCGTTGTAAGATACGTTTTCTGAAGCGATCGATTCGACCGGCAGTTTGATCTGCATACGCGAATATCTTGTGTTGCGCTCGGCGGGGATACGCCCGATCTCCATGATTAATGCCTGAAAATCTTCGGGGCTGGTGTACTGGCCCGCAGTCGCGCCTGCTTCACGCGAGATATTTTCTTCCATCAGAGTGCCGCCGTAGTCGTTGGCTCCCGCGTGCAGGCAGAGTTGCGAAAGTTTTTTGTTTAGTTTCACCCACGAAACCTGAATGTTGTGAATCGAACCGGCGAGCAGGATTCTGGCGAGCGCATGAATCTTCAGGTGCTCGGCAAGGGTGGGGCCGCTTCGCGCTAATCCTTGCTGAAATAAAAGCGTGTTCTGGTGAACGAAGCCTAGCGGAACAAACTCGGTGAAGCCTCCGGTCTCGGTTTGGATTTGACGAAATAGAGATAACTGCCGCACCCAATGGCCGGGCGTTTCCATGTGTCCGTACATGAGGGTGGAAGTGGTGGGAATTCCGCAAGCGTGTGCCGTTCGAATTACTTCTTGCCACTGCGCGGACGAAAGTTTGTTGCGCGAGAGTACGTGGCGAACTTCGTCGTCCAGAATTTCAGCCGCGGTGCCAGGCAGCGTATCGAGTCCGTTATCGCGCAACATCATGAGATAGTCACGCAAGGTCATGCCGGTGAGTTCGACGCCGTACACAATCTCCATGGGAGAAAAAGCGTGGATGTGCATGCCCGGGACGGCATTCTTCACGGCGCGCAGGATGTCGCGATAATAAAATTGTGGCAGGCCATGCGGAAGGCCGCCCTGGATGCAGACTTCGGTGGCGCCCAGATCCCATGCTTCTTTACTTTTGCGCGCCATGTCTTCGAGCGAATGAAAATAGGAGTCGGCCTCGCGCGGTCCGCGACTGAAGGCGCAAAACTTGCAGCCTACAAAACAAATGTTGGTGAAATTGATATTCCGATTCACCACGTAGCTGACGATGTTGCCAACGAGATCGCGCCGCAAGGAATCGGCCGCAACAAGAAGCGCGAGCAAATCGGTGCCGTCAGTATTGGCCAGGGCGCAGCGTTGTTCGTCGATTAGGCCCGCGCCATCTCGTGTTTCGAGCACGCGCTCCAAGGCGCTACGAATGGGGGCCGAGGTTTGGGGAGCGATTTCGTCCCAACTGAGAGCTGGGAATTGTTCGAGTTGCGCTGTCTGCGATGTCATCACTTCTTCTCCTATACGGCGCGCGAAACTGCGAATCACTATAAACTCCCATCATGCCGATGGATCTGTACTTAACCGCAAAATGCAGGTCCCTCGCTTCGCTCGGGATGACAATTCCAAAACAATCTATCGAAAAAGATCGTTCTTTGCGGGCCGGATCATCTCCTGCGCCGTGCCGTTTCTTCTTCCATAAGAATATCCGCGGATAATAC
>PLBX01000066.1 GCA_003135495.1 Acidobacteriaceae bacterium
TGGCCTTTATTGGAAAGCTGCTGATGGCGAACCCCAGAGCCCCATCGGGCCGCTGGTGGCATCCGCCGATGTCAAGGGCTATGCCACGAGCCAAGAGGGCGCTCCGATTCCTTACCGCGGCTACTATTTTCACATCCTCGAGCGCCAGGGAAAAGGTGGCCCAGGCGGCGCGAAAAGCTATGTCGTGAATGGCAAAATGACCGCGGGCTTCGCTTTCGTCGCCTATCCGGCGGAATACAGGTCGTCTGGCGTGATGACATTCGTCGTTGACCAGGATGGAGTCGTTTACGAGAAGGATCTGGGCAAGAAGACTGAAGTTTTCGCCAAACGCCTGAAGGAATACAACCCCAATTCCAGTTGGCAAAAGGCTGAAGAGCAGCAGGAGGAGATTGCCAGCGACCAGAAAGCCAAGTAAGAGGCATTCTGCCGCTGAACTCGCTCCGGCGGATTCATGCCCGCTTCGGACACCGCAAAATATGCCTCTTCAGAATCCGCATCTGGCATTGGGCAGTTGCCAACGCCAAGTAGCCCTTTGGATCGCCGCCAGCGCGATGGTTCTGAGTTCGGTGGGGTGTGCACATAGATCGAGAACTCCACTAACCGCAGTGGAGGTAGCGAAGCCGCTTCGCACGGATGTTCCCGTCTATTCAGAATGGATCGGTACAACGGTCGGCTACATCGACGCCCAAATCCATTCCAAAGTCACCGGCTATCTCCTATCCCAAGACTACAAAGAAGGATCCTTGGTTAGCACCGGCGACCTTCTTTTCGAGGTTGATCCTCGACCGTTCCAGGCGGTCGTCGATCAGGCGAGCGCTCAATTCAACGTCGCTACCGCGCAACTGACGCAGGCCCGGGCGGATGTGCAGGCAGCGAAAGCCGAGATCGACCGCTCTGAAGCGGCCCAAGTAAAAACCCAGTTGGACGTCAAGCGCTATAGGCCTCTGGTAAAGGACGGCACAGTCAGCGAGCAAGAGTTCGACGATGCCGTTCAGTCGAACCTCGCGAATGAGGCTTTGGTTGTCGCCTCGAAGGGGAAGTACGACCATTCGCTAGCCGCTGTGAAAGCTGCGGAGGCGCAGATAGAAGTCGCTCGCAGTGCCCTTCAAGGGGCTCAACTAAATCTGGGTTTTACAAAGGTAAAGTCTCCCATCAACGGGATTGCCGGTATCCGCGTCGCCAACATTGGTGACCTCGTCGGGACGGATCAAAAGGCTCTTCTGACAACGGTTTCGCAAATCGATCCCATTTTTGTCCAGTTCCCGATTAGCGAACAAGAATACTTGCGCTTGCGGACGTTTTTCCTTGCTAAAGCTTCGAGGCAAGAGGGCGAGTTGGAATTAATCCTGTCGGACGGAACCGTTTATGACCAGAAGGGCAAGATCGACATCATCGGACGCGAGGTTGAAGCTTCGACCGGAACTCTCAGGATTCGAGGCATCTTTCCGAATCCAGGAAACGTCTTGCGCCCCGGCCAATACTCCAGAATTCGAGCCGCGACCCGCATCGATAGGGACGCTCTGTTGGTTCCCCAACGCGCTGTCGAAGAATTGCAGGGAGAATATGAACTTGCCGTAGTCGGGGCGGATAATCGCGTCTCATTCCGCACGGTGAAGGCTACTAATCGCGTTGGCTCGTACTGGGTCATCGAGCAGGGCTTGGGAGCGGACGATCGGGTTGTGATCGAAGGGCTCCAGAAAATCAAAACGGGAGAGAAGGTCGATCCCAAAGATGTTCAGCTTCCGCCTTTAACTTCGGGTCGATCCGACGTTCACGGGAGCGTGCCCTGATGTCAAGATTCTTCATCAATCGGCCCGTTACCGCAATCGTGATTTCGATTCTGATTGTGATCGTCGGAATTGTGGTCGCGCAGCGCCTTCCAATCGCACAATTTCCGCAAATTGCTCCTCCTGAAATTGTCGTCACCACTAACTATGTCGGTGCCGATGCGCTGACCATCGAGAGCTCTGTCGCCACTCCGATTGAAGAAGCTATGGCCGGCGTTGAAGGTATGCTGTACATGCGGTCATTCAATGCGAATGACGGAACAATGAAACTGCGCGTGGATTTCGATCTGGACATGGATCCCAATGTCGCGGAGGTATTTTCCGAAATCCGCGTCAATCGCGCGCTACCGCAACTTCCCCCCTCGGTCCGGAATCAGGGAGTAACCATCGCAAAATCCCACGTGAGCCCCCTGATGATCATTGCGCTTTACGCGCCGAAGGGCACGCGGGATGCGAAGTTCCTCGCGAATTACGCCTACATTAACATTGCCGATCCGCTCACGCGCGTCAGAGGGATTGGCTCAATCGTCGTGCAGGGCGCGGGCGCGTATGCCATGCGGCAATGGGTTAAGCCCGACCAGTTAGCGAGCCTCGGTGTGACCGTGCCCGACCTTGTCAATGCGCTCGAACAACAGAACACGGTGAACCCCTCGGGGCAGGTGGGTGCGGAACCCGCTCCCCCCGGACAGGAATTTACCTACACGATGCGCGCCCAGGGGCGCCTCGTCACGGAAGACGACTTCGGCAATATCGTGATTCGCGAGAATCCGGACGGTTCCGTCATTCGGATGAAAGACGTTGCGCGCATCGAACTCGGAGCACAGACATACAATAACATCGGTCGAATGAACGACGCTCCCGCCGCGATCATCAACGTATTTCAATTGCCGGGCTACAACGCGGTTGACGCCGTCGATGGCGTCCGAAGTATGCTCGCGCAGCTAAAAGAGAAGTTTCCGGATGACGTCGACTACGTAGTCTCGCTCGACACGACCCTCTCCGTCAGACAAGGTGTCCGGGAAATCATCACGACGCTATGGGAGGCGCTGCTGCTGGTAATCCTCGTGGTATTCCTGTTCCTGCAGAATGTTCGCGCCACGCTAATTCCGGCGCTGACGGTTCCCGTATCGCTTATCGGCACCTTCATATTCTTCCCAATTCTGGGTTTCTCCATCAACTCCCTCTCCTTATTCGGACTGGTTTTGGCCATCGGCCTCGTGGTTGATGATGCGATTGTCGTCGTCGAGGCCGTCGAGACGAACATGGCCGCAGGCTTGAATCCAAAAGAAGCATCGTTGAAGGCAATGGAGCAGGTTGCCGGCCCGGTAGTCGCGATTGCCCTTATCCTTGCCGCGGTATTCATTCCGACTGCTTTTATTCCAGGAATCACGGGTCGCCTATATCAGCAGTTTGCCGTGACGATCGCCATCTCCGTGATGATCTCCGCCTTCAGCGCCCTATCGCTAAGTCCCGCGCTCTGTTCTTTACTTTTGAAACCGCATCAGGAGGGTTCCACTGGTTTTCTGCATCGAATATTTGGCGGATTCAACCGCATCTTCGATAAAGCGACGAATGGATACGTCAGTATTTCCGGCACGCTCATCCGAAAAATGTCTCTTAGCATTCTCCTGCTGTGCGCGGTAGGTGTAGGAGCTCTTCTGGTGGGAGACCGGCTTAAATCAGGTTTTCTTCCCAATGAAGATCAAGGGTACTTCTATCTGAATATCCAGTTGCCAGATGCGGCCTCGCTGCAGCGAACGGACATTTTCACCAAGAAAGTGGAGGCAGTTCTTAAGAGCACGCCTGGGGTTCAGTACTACAGCACGATCGTGGGCAACAGCCTTCTTACCCAGACCAACGCTACCTACAGCGCGTTCGTGTTCGTGGCGCTAGAGCCGTGGGATCAGCGCAAGAGTAAGGGCACAAGCATCGAGGCGATCATGGACTCCGTCAACGAAAAGCTCGACAGAATGCCAGAAGGGCGCGCCTTCGCATTTTCACNNCCTCAGGGGGCTTCAGCTTCATGTTGGAGGATCGAGCCGGGAAATCTGTTGCTTATCTTGCGGAAAATACGGATCGATTCCTGAAAGCAGCGCAAGAACGGCCTGAACTAGCGCGGCTGAACAGCTCATTGAACGCTCGGGTTCCTCAGGTTCTGGTTGAAGTGGATCGAGACAAAGTCTTGAAGCAGGGCGTAGAAGTGAAGGACGTTTACAGTACCGTTCAAGCTTTTATGGGTTCTCTTTTTGTGAACTATTTCAATCGCTTCGGCCGCGCCTGGCAGGTGTACATCGGCGCGGAAAAGGGCTATCGCACCGAGGCCAAAGAGGTCATGAACTTTTTTGTCCGAAACAAAAACAACGAGATGGTGCCTCTCTCCTCGCTGGTTTCCATTAAGACCACTGCCGGACCGGAATTTACTTCCCGGTTCAACGAATACCGCGCGGTGGAAATCACGGGATCGGCGGCTTCCGGCTACAGCACCGTGCAGGCCATGAAGGCGCTCGAAGAGGTAGCCCATCAAGCGCTCCCCAAAGATATGGGATACGACTGGAATGCTCTTTCATACCAGCAGAACAAGGCTGCGTCTCAAGTAAGTCCCGCCGTGGTCTTCGGTTTTTCGCTTCTCGTTGTATTTCTCATCCTCGCGGCCCAGTATGAAAGCTGGGCGCTTCCGTTTAGCGTTCTGCTGGGTACGCCGATCGCCGTGTTCGGCGCTTTTGTTGCGCTCTGGTTGAGGGGCTTTGAGAACGACGTCTATGCGCAAATCGGCCTGGTTATGCTGATTGGCCTGTCGGCGAAGAATGCCATATTGATTGTTGAGTTCGCAAGATCCGAACGGCTCCGCGGAAAAGGCGCGTTGGAAGCGGCTCTGGAGGGTGCCCGCATTCGCCTCCGACCAATCTTGATGACGGCCTTCGCTTTCATCCTCGGGACAATTCCGCTCGCAATCGCAAGGGGAGCCGGGGCGGTAGCCCGGCGAATCCTCGGTACGGCGGTCATTGGCGGCATGCTCGCCGCGACCTTGCTCGCTATCTTCATCATACCGGTGGCTTACTACGGTGTGGAATCCGCCAAAGACAGGATTAGTTCTTGGAGGACCACGTCGTGAAACGCTGCGCACCGATTCTTGTGCTGGCCACGATTTTCATGAGCGGCTGTCTTTGGGGTCCACGCTTCAAAAGGCCCACGGTAGCGGCCCCTTCAACCTTTCGAGGACAAACGAGTGCGGATTCTTTCTCTTTGGCTGATCAGGCTTGGTGGAATATTTATTCGGATCCACTGCTGGAGGCCCTGATCAAGGAAGCTCTCAAGAATAACTATGATTTGCGCACCGCCATCGCGCATACACAGGAGGCACACGCATACGTTGGCGTGGCGCGTGCGGCTTACTCCCCGCAAGTTGGTTTTGATTCCGGAGTGCAACGGGATCTTGGAGTGTATAAAGCAGCTCCCGATCTGGACCTTCCTGCGGCTGGAGATTCCACTCAGAACTTGATTCTGGGAGGTCTTTCAACTGCCTGGGAGATCGATCTTTGGGGCCGTATTCGCAACCAGACAACGGCGGCGAACGCTACTTATCTTGGAACCCAGGAGGCCCGTCGCGGCCTTATGCTATCGCTCGTAAGCGATGTCGCGGCAGCCTACCTCGAACTTGTGGAACTAGACCGTCGTTTGGAAGTCGCTAAGCAGAGCCGGGACGCTTTTCAAGCCACATATAAGCTCTTTAGCGAGCGCTTTGGCGCAGGGATTGTCTCCAAGTTGCAAGTTACTCGCGCTGAGGCAGCTTTGGCCGCTGCGGAGGGTGCGATTAACGACATTGAGCGGCAGATTGCGGCAAAGGAAAACCAGATTTGCGTCCTAGTCGGTCGAAACCCCGGTCCCGTCGAGCGGATCTCTCCAGCATTGGAGTGGAATCCTCCTCCAAGTGTGCCAGCCGGAATTCCGTCGCAGCTCCTGGAAAGGCGTCCCGATATTCGCCAAGCGGAAGACAATATCAGAAGCGCACTGGCAAGTGTCGGTGTTGCGAACGCGAATTTTTTCCCGCGCATCGGTTTGACGGCGCTGTTTGGAAGGGTCAGCACGGATTTATCGTCGCTTACCAGCGGGAGCTCGACCGTTTGGGCACTTGCAGCCTCCGCTTCAGGTCCACTTTTTACAGGTGGCCGGTTGACACAACAGCGTCGGGCCGCCAAGGCTGTCTTCGATCAGGCAAAGTTTCAATATTCCCAGAGCGCGTTAAAGGCCTTTCAAGAAGTATCGGACGCTCTTATCGCATCTCAGAAGCTGAGTGCTGTCGAGGAGCAGCAGAAGCGCGAGGTGACCGCGCTGACTGAATCGGTCACGATCGCGAACAAGCGATATCTCGGCGGCCTCGCCAGCTACTACGAGGTTCTAGAGGCGCAGCAGCTTCTCTATCCAGCTGAGTTCTCTCTCTCCGAAACCTCGCGCGATCGGAGGCTTGCCGTGGTCCAACTCTACAAAGCACTTGGCGGCGGTTGGAGCCTCGACAATGCGCAATTTACGAAGGGCCATTGAGCATTCGGACGATGAAGGGCGTTCCGCTTTTGAACCCTGAGACGTCAGGCACATCGTTCTGAGGCCACAGGCGCAATACACCGCTTCTCTTGCCATCCAAACTTCCAGATGCAACTCAGTGACGCCGAGCCGAAATGTGTTCCCTATTGCACAGAAATGCTTTTTCCCAACTTCTATGATTCTGCTTGGGATCGCCCGCTGTTGATCCGAAGCTGCGCTGATGATCTACACGTTGGGNNAGAACTGAACGAACGAACGTTCTGACATCAGTGAATTGCCACCGCGTCTCCGTCAGTGAGTTCAAACCCCAAGGAGGGTAAAAAGATGTTGAAACGTCTTCTGATGACCGCGAGGATGACGTTAAGCGCACCGACAGAGCCGCCCAGGTCTTCAAGGAGATCAT
>PLBX01000428.1:0-1474 GCA_003135495.1 Acidobacteriaceae bacterium
ACGCCCGGCTCTCCATCACTATAGGCATTTTTGACATCTAAAAGGGTAACTATGAAATCAAATCGTGTTCGCTTGCCTCTTGCATTGTCCCTGGTATTTTTCGTCGTCTCCATTGTCCCTGCCTTCGGCGCCAATAAAGACATCATCGAACTGCAAACCGAGGTCTCGCAGCTGCAGACCCAGATGACCCAGATGAAACAGTCTTTCGATGAGCGCATGGGCGTGATGAAGAATCTTCTCGAACAAAATACCGACGTCACCAACAAAGTCACAATCGCCATCACTGCTCTGCAGGCATCCATCAACAAGCAACAGGAAGATCGCTCTGGTCAGGGCGATCAACTCTCCGGCCAGATTCAGTCGTTAAACGACACTATGGACGAACTGAAAGTCCGCCTCACCAAACTCAGCAAGCAGTTGGAGGACATGCAATCGGCGCAGCAATCCATGGCCGCACAGCAAACGCAGGCGCAGCAGCAGGCACAGCAACAAGCCCAAGCGATGGCGCAGGCACCCGCTCCAGATGTTCTCTATAACAACGCACTGCGTGATTACAATGGTGGGAAAAACGATCTGGCGATTCAGGAATTTACCGACTACATCAAGTTCTATCCCGACACCGACCTAGCCGGAAATTGCTATTTCTATATCGCCGAGATGCAGTACAAGACCGGTGATTTCCAACGAGCGGTCGCGAACTACGATCTCGTCCTGCAAAACTTTCCCGGCGGCAACAAAGCCGCTGCGTCCGAACTGAAAAAGGGTTTTGCATTAATTGAATTAGGAAAAGAAGAGGAAGGCACGCAGGAATTGAAGCGGGTCATCCAGCGCTATCCCCGCACGAACGAAGCCACCCAAGCCAAGGAAAGATTGCGTAAGACAGGAGCCGCTCCCAAGAGTCGCCAGTAGTCCGTGTGGAGCGGACACTCTTGTCCGCTGCCCTTGTTTTTGTTTTTGCCGTTGGCTTTGAATAGGCTTGGGGTTTCGCCCAAACATCAACTTCTCTCGCGGACAGGAGTGTCCGCTCCCCACTTTATTTCGCCGCCGCATTCGGAACCGTCACGCCGCCTTCAATCTTAGGAATTCCAAAATGTCCGCCTAAGTGTGACAAGTCCATCGGGCTCACCGAACCGGACACCACGATAAAGTCGACCTCATTCGACTTCGCCACAAGAATGGCGACATTGCTGATCGCGTTATTTTCCCATCGCAGCCAAATGTCCGTGCCCGCCTCTTTCTCATGGCTGTTCATCACATGCTTCCAACCCGCGGCGCTATATTCCTCTTTAACCGAATTCAAAGCCTCGTTGTCATAAATCCACGGCCGCGAATAATGATAGCTGTGCACCGAAACTCCGTTGATGCCGGCAATCACCCGACGCAGGTCCTCATTGTCAGGATCCAGTTTAGAAGCGAGCACCAGCATCGAGTGGTCAAGAGTAAACTCCGTCTTCGAGGACGAACTAAGACGCAG
>PLBX01000428.1:1522-14928 GCA_003135495.1 Acidobacteriaceae bacterium
GCCGAATAAGTTGCTCGGAAAAACTTGAGTCGACTCGCGAAATTCTAAACGGCGTCGGCTGCAGCCGCTTTTTCTGCCGTCACTCCGCTTGGCCGCAGTGTGACCCAGTCCGTCTGCACACGGTCCCAGCCCTGAATCAGGAAGCCGTAAGCATCGAACAACTGCCGAATCTGCGTGCGCTGCCAGCCCGCAATATCCTCTAGAATCGGCACCAGAGTCGCCAGCGCATTATCGCTGAGCACAGTCCGTTTTGCGATCTGCGCCACCAGCTTCGTTTCCGACACGGCGATCGTAAATCCATCGCGCCGGTTGACCTGCAGCATGACGTGAATGTCAGAACGGCCATCGCCGACATAAACAACATGATCGGCCGGAATACCGAGCTCTTCCTCAAGTTGATCAAGCCGCGTAACTTTGCCGTAGCCAGCCGTGGCTCGCACCAGGCTCTCAATTTCACCCGACGCCTTATATCTGAACTCAGTGCCGAAAATATGATCCTGCGGAACAATCCCCTCCAACGCCGACTGGATCACCTCGACTGGCGCCGCCGAGAGCACATAAAAATCAAAATGGAATCCATCAATCCGGCGATCCAGAATCTCGTAAATCTGCTTGATGTTGTCCTTGAGACGAATGCGCTTGCCGACCTCAATCAGGTCATCGCGCCGCACGCGCAAGCGAAACTCCGGATCATGCAGAAGTAAATACGCAAGCTCGGCTCCCTGCTGAACCAGGTTCAGCTTCGCCATGCCTTTTGCCTTGCGCTCGAATTCTTCCACTGAAATGCCGAGCATCTCGCTCAGTACGTAACCCGTATCGTTAAAGGTCAGCGTCTGATCGAAGTCGCTCGCAAACAGGTAGCGTTTTCTATAGTTGTTTGCCATGTACTAGTTTAGATTCACCAGCAGGTTAATCGACTATTAATTTTACCTATCGCGAGTATCAGAACAATTCGCAGGTTATAACTGCCAAATCATTGCTCATCAATAGTTTTCGGGGTAACCTACGCTTGCAATCATTAGTGCATCCAATGCGGGTTTGCATTAATGTTAAGAGGAAAGGCCCGAAATGACCAAAAGTGTTAGTGATCATCTGAAGAACGACCCTGACCGCGGTAAAGGTTCCATGGAACCCGACGATCGTAGCCAATCCGGCAACAGTTCAATGAACGGCCAGCTCGGTCACCGCAATCCCGATCCCATGCAGGATGGCGCCGATAGCGACTTCCCCGAACCCGGACACAGCCCCGAACATTCCTTCGAAGGCGAATTCAAAAAAGATAAAGCCAGCTAGAAATCAATTAACAAAATTAAACAATGGAGCGACGGGCGTCCCCGCCCGTCCACCACTACATCGTCGGACTAACCGTGAGTCCGATTCTTCTTTCCACACATCTATTCATTTGGCAGATTCCATAAAACAAGTTCACAAGGAAATCCCTATGCCGAAAATGAAAGCCGTTCAAGTCGCCAAAGCCGGCGGCAATTTCGAACTCGTCGAAAGAAATATCCCCGAGCCCGCGCGCAACCAGGTCCGCATTAAGGTCGAAGCGTGCGGCATCTGTCACAGCGACGCGTTAGTCAAAGAGGGCCACTGGCCCGGCATTCAATACCCGCGAGTTCCGGGGCACGAAATAGCCGGACGCATCGATGCCGTCGGCACCGATGTTACTAACTGGAAGCCGGGCCAGCGCGTAGGAGTCGGGTGGCACGGTGGCCACGATTTCACCTGTAACGCGTGCCGCCGCGGCAATTTCATCAACTGCAAGAACGAGAAAATTACAGCCATTACTCACGACGGCGGGTATGCCGAATATATGGTTAGCCCCGCCGAGGCAGTCGCCGCGGTTCCAGATGATCTTCCTGCTCCCGAAGCAGCACCGCTCCTCTGCGCCGGCATCACAGTCTTCAACGCCCTACGCAACTCCGGTGCCAGCCCCGGCGACTTGGTAGCAGTGCAAGGTATCGGCGGCCTCGGCCACCTCGGAATTCAATATGCCCGCCAGATGGGCTTCCGCACCGTAGCCATCGGACGAGGCAAAGACAAAGAAAATCTCGCTCGAAAATTAGGCGCCGCCGAATATGTGGACTCCGGTGCAGGCGATCCCTCAGCAGCTTTGCAAAAACTCGGCGGAGCCCACGTAATTCTGGCCACCGCGCCCGATTCCAAATCCATGTCCGCCCTGTTCAATGGCCTCGCCAGCAACGGTAAGCTCATCGTCGTAGGCGCCGGCATGGAGCCGCTCGCGGTGACGCCCATCCAACTGATCCAGGGCAGCAAAGCCCTCCAAGGCTGGGCTTCTGGCATTGCCACGGATTCCGAAGACACCATGAAATTCAGCGCTCTCTCCGGAGTTCGCCCCATGATCGAGAAGTATCCCTTAGAAAAAGCCGCCGAAGCCTATGAACAAATGATCAGCGGCAAAGCCCGCTTTAGAGTAGTCCTAACCATGGGGAGTTAATGTTATGAGGGATGGGTCTAGTGTGGGGACGGGCGCCTCGCCCGTCCAAGCCGAGCAAAGCTCGGCAAACTTGCGTCGGCCGCACTGCTCGCAAGGTCAAAGCAAAAATGAGCCGACCCAATAAATGGCCGGCTCATTCTTTCTTGGTGTCTCTTGTCTCTCAAGTAAGAAACTACTGCAACTCCTCCATGCACTTCGCCAGCACTTCCCTACTAGGCCGAGTGACCGACTCCGGCAAGGTCGCCAGCGGCTGATCCGTAACATTCAGCAAATCAATAAAATTCGGAGCCTTGGCATTGATGTAAAACACGCCCGTCAGCACCTCGCCTTTTTCGTGCGACTCCATCAACCGCCGCACCGCAGAAATCTTATCCGTCGGATCGTACTCCTCTTCCATCTTCCGCAAACGCAGGCTCGATCCATCATGCATCGTAACCTCAAGCGTCGATCCCGGATCGTAGTCAACATTGATCTCCTCAAATGACGGCACAAAACTCACTTCGTTCACCGCCTCTTCATGCTCCTGCATGTATTTGTACGATTTCGTCGACCCTTCATGATCGTTGAACGTGACACACGGCGAAACCACATCCAGCATGACTGTGCCACGATGCGCAATTGCAGCCTTCAACATGGTGTGCAGCTGCCGCTTGTCACCCGAGAACGACCGCCCAACAAACGTCGCCCCCAACTGTATCGCCATCGCGCACGTATCCACGGGAGGCAGATCGTTCACCACACCGCTCTTTAGCTTCGAGCCCAAATCAGCCGTCGCGGAGAACTGACCCTTCGTCAGCCCATAGCACCCGTTATCTTCGATCACATAAATAATCGGCAGATTGCGACGCATCAAATGGACAAACTGCCCTACGCCGATTGAAACCGTATCGCCATCTCCAGTTACGCCGAGCGCGATCAAGTCTTTGTTCGCCAGCATCGCCCCCGTAGCCACCGAAGGCATGCGTCCGTGCACGGAGTTCAAGCTGTGCGCGCGATTCATGAAATAAGCGGGGCTCTTCGAAGAACATCCAATGCCGCTCAACTTCGCCACGCGTTCCGGCTGCACTCCCATCTCATACATCGCATCAATAATTCGTTCGGAAATCGCGTTATGCCCGCACCCCGCGCACAGAGTCGTCTTCCCCCCGCGATAGTCGATCACTTGCAGCCCAATTCGATTCGTCTTCGGAGCAGGAGCTGGCGTGTTCGTAGTGGTCCCCATATTATTTCCCCTCCATCATCATCAGCTCGTCCGTCACCGAGCGCGCATCAATCGGCAGCCCGTGGATATGGCAGATCGATCGCAGCCGCGGATGCAACTCCGGCTTGATATCAAGCTTCAACAGACTAGCCATCTGCCCATCGCGATTCTGCTCCACGACATAAACACGATCGTGGTTGGCGATGAAATCATGAATCTCCCGCGTAAACGGATACGATCTCACCCGTAAATAGTCCGTCTCCAGTTTGTGCTCATTTACAAGTTGATCTCGCGACTCGATGATTGCCCAATGCGAAGTGCCGTACGCAATAATTCCAACCTTCGCCTTCGCCCCGGTCATCACCTCTGGGCGCGGCACAAACGACCGCGCCGTCTCAAACTTCTTATTCAGCCGCTCCATATTGCGCTCGAAATCATCCGGACGCTCGCTATATTGCGCCCGTTCATTGTGTCCCGAACCGCGCGCAAAATAAGCCGCCGCCGGATGCTCCGTCCCCGGCAACGTGCGATATCCAATCCCGTCGCCATCCACATCCTTGTATCGCGCAAAGCTTCCAGCCTTTTCGATATCTTCTCTCGTCAGCACCTTGCCGCGATCGATCGGCTTCTCCGGATAAGTGAAAGGATCCGACATCCAGTTATTCATCCCCAGATCCAGATCCGACATCACAAACACCGGCGTCTGAAAATGTTCCGCCAAATCAAACGCCTCCTGCGCCATGCTGAAGCACTCGCTCACCGAATTCGGAAACAGCAGGATGTGCTTCGTATCCCCGTGGCTAAGGAACGCCGTTGAAAGCACGTCGCCCTGCGAAGTGCGCGTAGGCAATCCCGTCGACGGTCCTACTCGCTGGATGTCCCAGATCACCGCCGGAATCTCCACGAAATACGCGAGCCCCGTAAACTCCGCCATCAACGAAATCCCCGGCCCAGCCGTCGCCGTCATCGATCGCGCCCCTGCCCAGGCCGCGCCAATCACCATCCCAATCGCAGCCAGTTCATCTTCCGCCTGCACAATCGCAAACGTAGCTTTCCCATCCGGCCCCACGCGATGCTCTTTCATGTAATCGATCATCGTCTCAACCAGCGATGACGACGGCGTAATCGGATACCACGTCACCACCGTGCATCCTGCAAACATGCATCCCAGCGCTGCCGCGGAATTCCCATCGACAATGATCTTGCCCTTGGTCTTATCCATGCGCTGGATATAAAACGGATCGCGCTTCGTCAAATTTGCCGCGGCATATTCATGCCCCGCCTTCGCCGCCGCCAGATTCAACGTCGCCGCCTTCGCCTTCGTAGCAAACTGCTTGCGGATTGCCTTCTCCACTTCCGCATAATCAATCTCCAGCAAATGCGCCAAGACGCCAACATAGATCATGTTCTTGATCAGCTTGCGCAACTTCGCATCCGCGCCGACAGTCGCCGCCAGCTTGTCATACGGCACCGCATAAAAGATCAAATCATTGCGCAACTTATCGAGCGCCAACGGCTCGTCATACAGCACCGCCGCACCCGGGTTCAGCGTCTTCACATCATCCTGCGCTGTCTCCGCGTTCATCGCGATCAGAAGATCAATCTCTTTTTTGCGCGCAATGTATCCATCCTTATTCGCGCGAATCGTGAACCACGTCGGCAGCCCCGCAATGTTCGAAGGGAAAAGATTTTTCCCCGAAATCGGCACTCCCATCTGAAAAATACTGCGCAACAAAACCGTATTCGAACTTTGAGACCCCGAACCATTCACCGTCGCAACCTGGATGCTCATGTCGTTGACGACACGCTTCCGCCCCATTTGCCCGGACGATCCCCGAGGAACAATGTCTGTTGTGGCCATTACGCCGCCTTTCTGGTCTGAAACCTATATTGTCCGGGCAGACCCCGTTGCCCGGGGCGTGTATGAGAGGAAGGGAACCCTTCTGTATACCCCGATTATACGCGCCATCACCCCCAGGGGTTAATTACCTAGCCAACAATGGAAGCCACGAACCATCCACAAAAATAAATTGCGGGGTTCACTCCCGGACCTCTCGCCGAGTCGATGCATAAATCAAAAAGCCAGTCACCATCAGCAAGCAGCCCAGTCCACATACTCCCGCCCAGCCAAAGTGCTGCCACAGCACCGATCCCCCATAAGACCCCGCTGCGCCCGCAATGAAAAAAGAAATCATGTACACCATATTCAAACGGCTGCGCGCTTCTGGTATCAATCCATAAATTCGCGTCTGATTTGAAACGTGTCCCGACTGCACGCCAATATCAAGGAGGATCACGCCCGCAATCAACCCGCTCATATGTGTCCCGAAAAAATAAAGAACGACAAAAGAAATGAGCGTCAGCAGAAGCGACATAAACACATTTCGCCTTGCCCCATATCGATCCGCCATGCGTCCGATAAATGGAGCGCAAATCGCTCCCGCCACCCCCACCACTCCGAACAATCCCGCCACCCCGCTGCCATAGTGATAAGGCGGGGTCTGCAGAAAGAAAACCAGCGTCGTCCAGAACGCGCTGAAGGCGCAGAACAACAGCGCGCTCACTGAAGCCGCCTCGCGCAGCACCGGCTGATCGCGAACCAAAACTCCCGCCGAGCGCACCAAGCTCGGCCACGAGAGCCTCAACTCCGGCTGGCTAACCGGCAATCCCCAACGGATAAGCCCCGCCAGCAGCAACATCAGCCCCGCCCCAAGCCAGTAAATCGCGCGCCACCCGAGCCACGCGCCAATCAACCCGCTGAAAATTCGCGCCAGTAGTATGCCAAACAACAATCCCGAAAGAACCGTCCCGACCGCTGCACCACGCCGCGCGGGCGGTGCCAGGTGCGCCGCAAACGGAACGATGACGTGAACCGTAGATGCCGCCATCCCCACGCCAAACGCCGCCACCGCCAGCCAGCCAACATTCTGCGCGCTAGACATAAGCGCCAGGCTCACCGCCTCCGCCAGCACCAGCCATACAATTAGCTGCCGCCGCTCCTTCGTATCACCCAAAGGAACAAAAAAAAACATTCCGAGCGCAGCGCCCAATTGCGTCGCCATGGCAACCGCGCCCACTTGCGGCACAGAAATATGAAAGCTCGCCGCAATCGCGGACAGAAGAGGCTGAATGTAATAAATATTGGCGACGATAGCGCCCACGCCAAAAGCCATCAGCCACACGTGCGCCGGCCTGATCTCCTCTTCGTCAGCCCGAGATGACAGCGTCCGTTCCGATGAAACCGTTGGAAGATTACTCAAAATCAGATCACTCATTAAGATTGCCCACTAAACTACCACCCATAAAAACGCTAAGATCGCCCAAGCCACAAGCGATCTCATTCGTTCATTTGGATTTAGATTCAGAACGCCGCTAGCCGGATTCGACTATGACGCCAGCCATTACACAACCGTTACCTTGCTCTCGCTCTCCACCGGCGACGATGACAAAGCTGACAAGTCCCCTTTGGATTCTCGCAGCAGCGGCCATCCCTTGCGCAAAACATAATCAAGCCAAGCTCCAGCCATTTGCGAAGTGAGAATCGCTGTAAGCACCAATGTCGTATAAAAAGCGCTGCTAATAATCCCCGCATCGAACGCAACGCTAGCCAGCACAATTCCCGGCCCGCCGCGCGCGTTTGTGGTTAAAGAGAGATTCATCAGGTCCAGTCCGCGGAAGCCCGCCATCCGCCCCGCCAAAGACACGGAAAGTATCTTCACCACGCAGCTGCCAACCAAAAACGCCGCCAGCATCCACCAGGAAAATCCTTTGGATAAATCAAGCTTCAACCCGACCATGGCGAAATAAACCGGGATAAAAAATCCAAACGACACTTTGCCGATCGCCTCCAGCGCCTCGGCAAACAGCCTGCGCTTTTTGTGGATGACCGCAAAACCCGCGAGGAACGCCGCAAACACCAGGCTCACTTGCAGCAGCCCAGCCACCACGCAATAAGCAAATA
Organism: Acidobacteriaceae bacterium; assembly: GCA_003135495.1. GTDB lineage: Bacteria > Acidobacteriota > Terriglobia > Terriglobales > Acidobacteriaceae > Acidiflorens. The sequence goes on from PLBX01000428.1 coordinate 9,146, forward strand.
AAACCGCCAGCGCATATCCCACCGGAGCGTGCTTGGCGAATACGTTCATCTTCAATTTGTTGAGGCGCTTCACCGCCCGTGGCAAAAGCGTCAACCCAAGCACGAAGAACGCAGTAGTCGCAAAAAGGTGATACGCCATGTCGCGCGGGTTCAGAGCCGCTTTGCCCGCCATCGCCGTGGCAATCGCCAGCGCCGCCCACAACACGATGTCTTCAAGAACCGCAACTCCCAACACCAATCGCGCAAAGCGAGTATTCAGAATTTTTAGATCGGCAAATATCTTCGAGATCACCGGAACTGACGTAACTGCAACCGCAACCGCAAGAATGATGATCAGCGAAAACCTGCTGCTCGACGGCCCAGCCAATGCGGGAGTCACCAACCACGGCCCTAAAGCCAAACCAACTAGAAAGGGAATCCCAGTACCCACCAGGGCCAGCCAACTCACTTCGCGCCGTTCCTGCCGAGTGAATAGCTCGCGCGTCTCCGCCCCAGAAAGAAACATCAGCAGCAACAATCCCAGCCAATAAATAAAATTTAGAATTGTCGCGTGATGCGTCGTGATCTCGACAAATGTGCTCGGCCCAATCCTGATTTTTCCCAGCAACGCCGGGCCAAGAATGATCCCCGCAAGAATCTCCCCCACCACCTTAGGCTGCCTCAACCGCGTGAACAAATACCCCAGCAGTTGGCTCAGACCAACGAGCAGTAAGAGAATCAGCAGAATTGAAGTGAGATCGGAATTGGACATTCGCCGCCCTGCAGGCTCTCAATCAGATGCCAGAAACAATAAGAAGTTTGGCGATAGATTGCCTATAATGCACTCTCAGAGCCGAGCCGTAAGTGTTTTGAAAGGGCGACTCGGGCCTGCCCCTTGAGTGTTCAAGGCGTGCGCTGCGATCCGGCTCCATAACGTTTTGAACGGACGCGGCCTCAGCCGCGCCGTAATGACCAGTCTAAGACCGGCTTTAGCCGCTGAGGCCACACCTCCGATACCGAAGATACTTCTTCCTTATCCTGCTAAATTGTTAGGACGATGAAAAGCAATTCTCCATCCATGCCATCGGGCGATCGATCCACCGCCGTTCGCGTCTCCAACGTGGCCCTCCTGGGCTTTGGTACGGTCGGAAGTTCCGTGGCCAAGATTCTCTGCGAGAGTTCGAGCCCTAACCTGCGCCTCACCCACATCCTCAATCGAAACGTCGCTCGCAAAAAAGTAGACTGGCTCCCGCGATCAGTCCAATGGACAGAAAAAATCGACGATGTCCTCTCCTCTGGCGCCGACATTATTGTCGAGGTGATGGGCGGCCTTCAACCCAGCGAAGACTGGATCAGGCGCGCGCTCGCATCGGGCAAATCGGTCGTCACTGCCAACAAGCAGCTCATCGCCCGCTGCGGCCCGGAATTGATAGGGCTCGCCGCGCAAAAAAAACAGCACATCTTATACGGCGCATCCGTCGCCGGCGGCGTGCCAGTGATCTCCGGACTGCAAATGGGTTTGGCTGGCGACGAACTGTTCAAGCTTCGCGGCATTCTCAACGGCACCTGCAACTACATCCTCAGCCAGATGGAGAGCAACGGCGTCACTTTCGCCACTGCACTTCGCGAGGCGCAAAAGCTGGGCTTCGCCGAAGCCGATCCCACCGAAGATATCGACGGCCTCGATGCCCGCGCGAAACTCACAATCCTGGCGCGAGTCGGACTCCACTGCAATGTCCAGCCCGACAGTATCGCGGCTCAGTCCATTTCAGCGATTGAAGCCATCGATTTCGAGTATGCGAATCAGCTCGGCTGCACTATCCGCCAAATTTCGTGGGCAGAGTTGCAACGCAAAAAAGAAGCAGATGGCGAAGAAAATCACGACCGTCTCTCTGCCGCAGTTCAACCAGCTCTCGTTCAACTCTTATCGCCCCTGGCCCGCGTGGAAGGCGCCCAGAATCTCGTCGTCGCAACCGGAACCTATGGCGGCGACACCGTCTTCGGTGGCCACGGCGCAGGCGGACATCCCACAGCCGTGGCCGTCGTCTCCGACATTCTGGCAATTGCCAATGCCAAGCAATCAGGAATCAATCATGCCGAAGCGACCGTCGACAAGTCGCCCGCCGTCAGTTCTGATTACACCGGAAAACACTATCTTCGATTCTTCGTAAAAGACCAACCCGGCATCATCGCAGGCTTGGCCACGATTCTCGCCAAACATAAAATCAATATCGACTCCGTGCTTCAGAAGCCAGGCCACCCAAAATCACGTCTTCCTTTTTCGATTACGCTCGAGGAATGCAAAGCATCGCTGGTGGGAAAAGCATTACAGCAAATCAACGCGCTGGAATTTCTCGTCCAGCCCTGTTTGCATCTGCCAATTCTGTAAGTGGGNNTCTACCTGAAAGAACTGCGCCATATCGCGGAATTTCTTATAGCGGCTCTCCAGCAAATCACGAATCGGCATCTGCTTTATTTCGGAAAGATTCTGCTGCAGCGCCGTATCAAGTAACTCCGCCGCCTGCGCATGGTCGGTATGCGCGCCGCCAGCGGGTTCAGGAACGATTCCATCAATGCAGCCGAGAGCGCTCAGATCTTTGGCTGTAATTTTCATGGCTTCCGCCGCCAGATCTTTCTTGCTCGCATCGCGCCACATAATGGACGCGCAGCCCTCCGGGGAAATCACGGAGTAAACGGAGTTTTCCATCATCAACACACGGTCGGCCACCGCAATCGCCAGCGCTCCACCGCTGCCGCCCACGCCGATCACCGTGGTGACGATCGGAGTTTCCAGGCGCGCCATCTCCAGCAGATTGCGAGCAATCGCTTCTCCCTGCCCGCGCTCTTCAGCGTGTAGCCCAGGATAAGCGCCATCCGTATCCACAAAAGTAAAAATCGGGCGCTTGAATTTTTCCGCAATCTTCATCACGCGCAGCGCTTTTCTATATCCCTCAGGATGCGGCATGCCAAAGTTCCGATATACGCGCTGCTTCGCATCCCGCGCCTTCTGCTGGCCAACAATAATGACTTCCTCGCCATGAAAGCGAGCCATCCCACACACAATCGCCGGATCGTCCCGAAACCCGCGGTCACCGTGAATCTCGCTCCAGTCAGAAAAAATACGCTCGATATAATCCAGCGTATAAGGACGCTGCGGATGCCGCGCTAATTCCGTCCGCTCCCACGCATTGAGGTGTGAAGAAATCTCCCGCCGCAGATCATTCACCCGCTCGTTCAACTGCTCGATCTTGCGCAACGTCTCCGCGCTCTGCCCTTCCTGAGCCTGCAATCGCGTAATCTGCCCCTCAATTTTCGTTAGCTCCTGCTGCGCTTTCAATCCAGATTCCATCTTTATAACGTTTCCATTCTTTCCCGTATGATGCTCTTCCACAATCGATAGCATAAAGTCGGTACCAGCAATCGCCGCAACTACGGCGCCATTTCCTGCAGGACCACCACTACCGCGATCCGGCTCAGCAACTCGCTTTTTTCTAGCCCGTCTCATCGGCAAATTCCGAACTCGCTACCGGAGCGCTCGGCGTCCCCGCCCGGCCAAAACGGATTTCGACTTCAACGCCTCATTACTTCAACGCGTCATTGGTGAGGCAATGAGTAAGTCTCTCGCCCCGGTTTCGCACTAACTAATAACGCGCACACTGCCCCGCCCGCATAACTCTTCCACCCTGCCCCGGAAACTGCGGTCTGGCATCACATTATAGCCTTCAGCCTCCATCACCACCATGAAATCGCCCTCCCGCTCCACATCGAACAACACCTTAGCCTCGCCCTTGCGCTCATTAAAAAGTGCGTGCAGCGCATCGACTGTTCCATCGTCCGCGCTCCCCAGCGGAATCCGAATCCGCAGCGCCCTCGGCAACGGCACCCGCACCTCATCCAGCGGAATAATTTCGTTGGCAGTAACTTTAGGATTCGCTCCCTCTTCAATCCGCACCCCGCCGCGAATCAGCACCGGAACTTCCAGCTTCACTTTCTCCGCCAATTTTCGATAAGCCTCGGGAAATACCAGCACCTCAACCTTGCCCGACATATCTTCAAGCGCAGCCTGCGCCCACAACTCGCCCCGCCGCGACTTCGCCACTCGCAATCCCGAGATCAAACCCGCGGTCGTAATGTTTTCTTCCTTCGCAGTAGATTTCTTCATGGCGCAAATATCGGCTGTCGAAAGCGCACTCAAATCGCCGAGCTTCTCTTTGTACTTCTCCATCGGATGCCCGGTAATAAAAAATCCAAGAATTTCCTTCTCCGCCGAGAGACGCGTATGTTCATCCCAATCCGGCACGTTAGGGAGCGAGTCGTTTGCCTCTTGAGCAGTCTCATCCGCAAACACGCCAAACAGCCCGTGCTGCCCAGACTCGGCGTCCCGCTGCGCTTTTTGCGCCTGCTCAATCGCCGTATCCAGCGCCTGCATCAACTGCGCCCGACGCCCGAAACAGTCCATCGCGCCGCTCTTGACGAAAGACTCCAACACCCGCTTATTTAACAGCCGCAGATCCACTTCTTCGCAGAACTCGTAAAACGATTTAAAATTCCGCCCCAGTTTCTTCCGCGCCGCAACGATCGATACGATCGCATTGCCGCCAACATTCTTCACCGCAGCCAGGCCAAACCGAATCGCCGCTCCGTGCGGAGTAAAATTCGCGTCGCTGACATTGATATCCGGGGGCTCAACCGCAATCCCCATCTCGCGGCATTCATTGATGTACTTCACCACGTCATCCGTGCTGCCCGTCACCGAAGTCAGCAGCGCTGCCATGAAGTCCACGGGATGATGCGTCTTCAAATACGCCGTGTGATACGCCAGCAACGCATACGCCGCCGAATGCGATTTATTGAATCCGTAGCCCGCAAACTGCGCCATCAAATCAAAAATCTTTTCGATCTTCTTCGGCGGGAAACCATTCTTGGTTGCGCCCTGCACAAACCGCTCGCGCTGCTTCGCCATCTCCTCCGCATTTTTCTTGCCCATCGCCCGCCGTAACAAATCCGCTTCGCCCAGGGAGTAGCCCGCCAGCTTATTCGCCGTCTGCATCACCTGTTCCTGATACACGAAGACACCGAGGGTTTCCTGCAGGATTTCCTTCAACTGCGGCAGGTCATACTCAATCTTGCGCCGCCCATGCTTACGCTCAATAAAATCGTCAATCATCCCGCCCTGAATCGGCCCCGGCCGGTAGAGCGCATTCAACGCCGTCAAATCTTCAATCGAGTTCGGCTGATACCGCCGTAGCACATCCCGCATCCCCGACGATTCAAACTGAAAAACGCCTGACGTTAGTCCCCTATGAAAAACCTTCTCGTACGTCTCCTGATCCTCAAGAGGAATGTCCTCGAGCCTCAGATCAATTCCCTTCTGCGCAATCAATTTCTGCGTATCGTCGAGAATTGTGAGCGTCGTCAACCCAAGAAAATCCATCTTCAACAGGCCCATCTTTTCGATGGCGACCATGTCGAAGGCNNAACAGGCCCATCTTCTCGATGGCTACCATGTCAAACGCGGTCACGATTTCCGCGTTCTTCGTCTTATGCAGCGGCACCAACTCAATCAGCGGACGCGGCGAAATTACCACTCCCGCCGCATGCACCCCGGAGTTCCGCACCAGCCCCTCCAGTTTGCGCGCCGTATCCATCAACTGCCGCACCTGCGGATCCTTCTGATATGCCTCCTGCAGCGCCACCGACTCGTTGAGCGCATCATCCAGTTTGATATTCAGCGTCGTCGGCACCATCTTTGCAATGCGATCCACATCGCTGTACGGCATGTCCATGGCGCGGCCCACATCTTT
>PLBX01000115.1 GCA_003135495.1 Acidobacteriaceae bacterium
AGTCCGCTCTTTTTTGTCGCGCATAATCGTGACTGAAGAGGCGCTGCCTGAGGATGACCTGAGAGCATGGGTGAAGTCAGAAGTGTCGTGGACAGGCTGATTGTTAACTTTCACAACTACGTCACCGGCGCGGAATCCCGCTTTTTCGCCACGGCTGCCTTTCTCGACCGAGCGCACGAGCACTCCGTTACCGTCCTTGACTCCAAAAAATTCTTCCAGTTGTGGAGTCATGTTCTCAACCATCAGGCCGCTGCGCGCCGAGGAGTGGACAATGACCACTGAGACGGGCAAATCAAAATCCGGCATGCTGGGAATCCCAGTAACCTTCGGCATTTTGAAATGGTTTTCCGGTTCCCACTCCATTGATTTGTGCTTATCGGCAAGTTGCACTTTAATGGTCAAGCTTTGGCCATCGCGGCTGATGCCGAGAGTGACGACGCGTCCGGGTGGCGTTTCCTTAATCATGCGGCGTAATTGGGCAGCGCTCTCTACCGGTGTTCCATTCAGGCTTACGATGACGTCGTGTTCGTGCAGACCGGCTTTGCCTGCGGGAGCATCCTGATCGACCATGGTGACTTCTGCGCCATGTTCTTCTTTGAGTTTTAATTCTGCCAGCCGCTCGGCGGAAACATCGGCGATGTCGACTCCGAGATAGGATGATCCGCCGCCACTGTCGTCAGAACCGGAGCCTGAGTCCCAGTCTTCGCCTCCGCGGTCAAAGTATCTGGAATCGGGTGGCTGCGCGCTCGCGAAGGACGGAACGAGTAGCGCAGAAATAAAAATGGCTAACAGGAAGCGATTGATCATGTGCAACTCCTTCCGAATTAAAGCAATCAAAGCTTCTTAGTGGAGAGCCGGGCTGCCCAGCTCTCTTCGGTTGGACGGGCGGGAACGCCCGTCGCTCCATTGTGCAACGCTAGCGATTGATGCGGCGGAAATTAACATTGCCGGAATTTGTGCGCACCTTCAGTACCGGACCGCCGCCATTAAGTTGCCCTTGCGCGGTAACTGTTTTCTCCCACGGGCCGCCCTCGCTGGAGATGTGAATATCAGAAAAATCACTGCGGATGGCGTGCCCATTGGCGACCTCGATCTCGGCCTGAATCGTAATTGCCAAATCGTTTGCGAGATAGACTGTGATGTCGCCTGCAGAAGTTTCGAGCGTGGAATTATTGCGAGCGCCCGACGAGGAGAGTAATTTCACCGCGATTCCACCAGCCGACGTCTCGGCCTGCACCGACGATGCTCCGTCCAGTTGAATGCTGCCACCGCCTGTCTGCGCCTGTACTCGCCCCTTCGCGGAAGCCAGACGAATGCTTCCGGCGCCAGTTTCGATCTGCGCGGAGCCTCCGATATCGCCCAGGTCTACACTTCCTCCGCCGGTCGAGGCTTTGACCGCCCCACTGCATTTCTCCACTCGTATACTGCCTCCGCCGGTTTCCAGCACGGCGCCCTGAAGGCCAGAGAGAACTACGACACTCCCGCCACCACTTTCCGCTTTGATCTCACCCTTAGCGGACGCAATCTTGATGTTGCCTCCACCTGTCCGCAGGCTCACGTTGCCGGCCACGCTACCGACGTCAATTGAGCCGCCGCCAGTTTCAGCGACTGCTTCGCCGCCGATATCGTCAATGTAGAGATTTCCGCCGCCGCTCTCCATCTCAACCCGTCCGTCAATACCGATTGCATTGACGGTGCCGCCGCCAGTTTCAATTTTGGCGGAGCTAAGGCTGCGGGGGACGTTGATGATGAAATCATCCGCGCACTTGGAATTTCTGCCGCCCTGCGATTCGTCGACGATCCATGCGGTGTCTCCCTTGAGGGAGGCGTTAATCTTGTAAGATTCAAATTCACGTCGCGCTCCCTGTTCTGAAGACGCGTAGGCTCGGCGATGGATGGTGTATGTGATCCCGGTTTGCGATCCGCCCTGAACTTTTGCCGAACCGGAAGCGAGCTTGACGCGAAGGTTTTTCGCCGCGCCGAGGTCGCCCTTCAATTCCTGCACCCAAGTGCTGCCATCGCGATATACGCGAGGTTCTTGGCAAACGCCGAGAGACGCCAGCGCGACTACCATTGCGGCAACACCGGCGAGTTTTGTTGAATGCTTCAATGTATGAGCTCCTTAACCAATTCGTCGTTGGTCACTGGTCGTTAGTNNACTAACGACCAGTGACCAACGACCTTTATTAATCCATTTCCGGCATTTGTGCCAGCATCGTGCGAGCCTGTGAACGGATCGAAAGATTTTGGTCGGCTTGCGCCAGTTTCGCCAGCACAGATCGAACATTGCTATCCGCTTTCATCGGCTCCACTAAACGCAGGGCTTGCATGCGGACTCCGGAGTTGCTATCGCTGATCAACGCCCGTAATACTCCATCCCGCACCACTGGATCGCGCCTCACGAAGCCACTCAGGCCGTCCAGAGCCTTCAAACGCACACCGGGATTCGTATCGTTCTGCAAGGCATACATCAGCGCTTCGCGAACCCGCGAATCATCGGGAGCCTGGGTCAGCAAATCCACTGAATCCATGCGCACACCCGAGTTGTAATTGTTGCGCGCGGCGAACAACAGCAATTGCTGGATGCGCTGATCGTTCAACGAGCCCTGCGCCTCCTGCGTCGAAACCGTGTCGTACTTGATGCTTACGTGATTTGATCCGGGCTCCTGCGTTACCGAGCGAATGCCCGCAATCGCCGAAGATTCCACCGGCTGCTGTGACAAGTTTTCTAACGCTCCCGTTAATACCCCGTTATCCTGACGGCCAGTGGAGAGAAAGTTATAAGTTGTCCCAATACCTCCGCCAAAGCCAATGATGAAGATCACCGCTGCCAGCGCGGGTGACATCCGAATCTGCCGCAACCAAGTTGCGGGTTCGATAATCAGCCGTTGCCAGATTCCGCCCTGCCGCGTTGTCTCCAGGCCCTCCTGCAAACGCATTCGGGATGCAGCCAGCAGGTTCGGAGTGGGTTCCGTCACCGCAATTTCAGAAAGCGTCGAATGCAATTTGCGAGTCGCTTTCAATTCCGTGGCACACTCCGGGCACCGCGCCAGGTGCTGTTCGACTTCGTAGCGAGCGTCATCCTGCAGCTCGCCATACACATAAAACACAATGTTTTGCCGTACCCATTCACATTTCATCTTCGTAGTCCTGGCCCCCGCAGGGGCTAAAGCCCTTAACTTTTACGCCTTGAGTGGCGCGGCTAAAGCCGCGTCTACACAAAACCATTTCCCTTGCCCACAAAGCGACTGTCTTCCCAGCGCCCACTTCATCGCATCTCCGCCAGCGTGGCTCGCAATTTTTGAGTTGCGCGAAATAAAGTATTTTTCGCCGTTTCTTCCGTTGTATTCAGCATCTCGCCTACGGTTCGCAGCTTCAGGCCGTGATAGTGCTTCAATTCGAACACCATGCGCTCGCGAGGTGTCAGCCGCGACAGCGCAGCTCCGATCTTCTTCCCCAATTCCCGCCGCATCAGATCGTGTTCGGGGTTCGCTCCAGAGCGAGCGTCCGGAAACTGCTCGATGCGGCTGTACTCTTCGCCCGAGGCGTCGACCGCAACCGGCGCATCTTCCTTGCGCACATTGCGTTTTCGCAGATGATCGAGGCAGAGGTTGGTTACGATGCGGTAGATCCAGGTGTAGAAGGAGCATTCAAAGCGGAAACTTCCAAGATTCTTATAGGCCTTGAGGAAAGCCTCCTGATACACGTCCTGCGCGTCCGACTCAGATCCAGTGAGGTGCAGGGCCAGCCGTAAAACAGATTGATCGTAATGACGCACGAGTACTTCGAAGGCGGCGCGGTTTCCCTGCTGCGCCTCGCGGATCAGAGTCGTATCGTCGATGCGATTGCCTTGCGCTGCCAACGAGCCCCTCACGGTGGGGTTGTGGTTGCTTTTATGTCCCGTCCGACTTGGGCGGTAATTGTCGCCAACCGCAATTGCTATGGCACAAGAATCGGCCGGCATGATCTGTCTCTGTCCCCTACAAAACCTGCAAATTGTTCTTCTTGCATTCCATAGGGATAGACGAGTCAGCAACTCGAAGGTTAGCAGATTACAAGGACTTGGCACGCGGCTTGCCTGACAGTTGAAAACAGCGCTTTGAATGGACGCTCGTGTGGTGACGGGACTCTAACCGCTGGCCCAGCCCTTGATCCCGTCGGCACAACCCCACACGAGGGTGCCCCATCCTTAACGTCGCGCTCTTTGCGACGTTAGGGTGGGGATTTTGACCTCCTATCTTCAAGCGACGCGGGTGGGGTGGGTACGAACGGCTTTAGCCGTGCTTTTGGTCGGGTGACCCACTGCTTAAACCCCTACACCGCGGGTGCCCCATTTCTCGCG
>PLBX01000420.1 GCA_003135495.1 Acidobacteriaceae bacterium
ATCGCCAACGGCGTGTTGCCGGCAGCCTGGGCCGCGCGCTCGATTTTTTGTCCGTGCTCATCGGTCCCGGTAAGAAAAAATGTGTCCGCACCCAACATGCGCTGCCGGCGGGCAATTGTGTCGCAGGCAATCGTGGTGTAGGCGTGACCGATGTGCGGCCGGGCATTCACGTAATAAATCGGCGTCGTAAGGTAGAACTTTTTGCTCATTGTGTGGTTCAAGCTGCTACGGGATCTTTCGTATCTTCCAGTGAGCTTCAGCGTTTTCCGTTCAGGTAAAGCTGCAGCGCTTCCTGCATCACGTTCTTCAACGGCACGTGGTGCTCGCTCGCAATGCGGCGGCAATCTTCATATTCCGGAGCATAGTTTTTGATCGCGCCATTCATGCTGGCTACCTTCAGGCGTACATTTCCCCAGCGAGTCGCAACTGCCACCCACTCTCGCGCGAGAGTGCGACGTTTTTCTTCTCGCTCACGCACACCGAGAGTCGTGGTTTCGGCGAAAATGATATCCGCCAGTTTGGGCGCGTCCTCATTTCGGCACAGAACTGTTAGCAAAATGCCGGGACGATTTTTTTTCATCTGCACTGGAATGCTAAACACATCGAGCGCGCCCTCAGTGAGCAAGCGTTCCATGGCATAGGCCAGCACCTGCGGACTGAGGTCGTCGAGATTTGCTTCCAGCACCATGATGCTGTCATTGGATGTCGCTGGCGCTGTATTCGCTGCAGCAGTTGTTGATTCTCCGATGGTTAGCCTGAGCAAATTCGGATGCTGTAGAAATTCTCTTGTGCCTGCGCCGTATCCTGCTTTCTCGATTTTCATTGCCGGGAAGGATGCGAAGCGCGTGGCTAGTACTTTTACGATCGCTGCGCCGGTGGGCGTTACTAATTCGACTTGCGGGCCGGAGGAATAAACGGGCGCATTGCTCAGTAATTTCAACGTGGCCGGCGCTGGTACGGGAAGTGTGCCGTGCGCGCACTTTACGGTGCCACCGCCTACGTTGAGCGGAGAGCATATCCATTCGTCGATGGCTAGGGATTCGGCTCCCACTGCCGCGCAGACGATGTCCACCATGGCGTCGACGGCGCCTACTTCGTGGAAGTGGACCTTGTCGATGGATGTGCCGTGAATTTCGGCCTCGGCTGCGCCCAGGGCTTCGAAGATTTTGATTGCTGTAGTTTTCGCAGTCGGGTTGATCGAGGAGTTTTGAATAATGGAGCGGATTTCGGTCAGGTCACGGCCGTGGGTATGGCCGTGACCGTGATTGTCAGCGTGTTGATGGGCGTCCGCATGTTGTTGGCCTTGCGGATGCTCGTGATTGTGGGCATGAGCATGGCTGGATTCGGCGTGGCCATGCTGATGGTTATGATCATGCTGATGATCGTGGTCGTGAATGTGTTCGTTTTGTTCCTGAAAAACTTCGCGGGGCAAATCCTTTTCGCCATTGACGTAGACGTCAACTTTGGTGGCGGAGATTCCGCCGCGCTGCACTCGGGAAATTTCCAAGCGTGCGCCTATCTTCAGGGCTACAACCGTTTCTTCTAATAATTTTGCAGAAACTCCGGCGTCGACCATGGCGCCTAAAAACATGTCGCCGCTGATGCCGGAGAAACAGTCGAGGTAGGCTATGCGCATAGATCAAAAGCTTGAACCACGGGGGGCACGGAGGTTTCACAGGGGTCACGGGGGAATCGGAAAGAGGGACTTGTGATCTCTGTAATTGTTCTCTGTGATCTCCGTGATTTTCTCTGTGTCCTCTGTGGTCAGGATTTTTGTCGACGCCGCGTGAAACTTCATCATAGGGAAGAGGACTACCTCCGTCAAACATAGGGCTGATTTGGGATTTTGTTAGAATCACTGTTTCTTCAATAGTTTAGAGGGCAATCTTGTATCGATATCTGGAACTGCGTCTGATCGAGCATTTGCGCGAGTTTCTGGCTCGCACTTATGGGCTGGAAAACGCGAATATCGTCGTCGAGCAACCGCCGAAGATTGAGTTTGGCGAGTATGCCCTGCCGCTTGCTTTTGAGTTGGCTCGGAAACTCCGCAAGGCTCCGCGGAAGATTGCGGAGGAGATTGTCGCGGGCGTCGGCGCTCTTCCCGGCTTCGAAAAATTTGAAGTGGCGGGCGGCGGCTATATCAATGTTCGGGTGAACCGAGCGGAGCTGGCAGCGGCGGTTGCTGACGACGTCAAACCTCCGGCGGCGATTCCGCCTGGCAAAGTTTTGGTTGAGCATTCGAGCATTAATCCCAATAAGGCGGCGCATATCGGGCACCTGCGCAATGCCATTCTCGGAGATACGTTTGTGCGGCTGCTGCGGGTGGCGGGCCGGGAAGTGGATGTCCAGAACTATATCGATAACACGGGTGTGCAGGTTGCCGACGTGGTGGTGGGATTCATGCACATTGAGCAGAAGTCGCGGGCGCAGATCGAGACGCTGGCTGCGGCTCCGCAGTTTGATTATGTGTGTTGGGATTTGTATGCGCGGGTTTCGCAATGGTATGCCGAGGACAAGGAAAATTTGAAGGTGAGGGCGGACACGCTTCATGCAATTGAGGAAGGGAACAACGAGACGGCGGCGATTGCCGATTTAATTTCTGTGTCGGTTTTGAAGCGGCATCTTGAGACGATGGAGCGGCTGGATATTGAGTACGACTTTCTCCCGCGAGAGAGTGAAATCTTACATCTGCATTTTTGGGATGCGGCTTTTGGGAAGTTGAAGGAAGCCGGAGTCCTGACTTACGAGGCTTCGGGGAAGAATAAGGGATGTTGGGTTATGCGGCGGGCGGGGACGTCAAAACCTTTAACCACAGGGAGCACAGAGGGCACCGGGGAAGGGCGCACAGGGGAAAGCCACGAAGCCGATGAGGGTGGAATTTCCGAGGAAGATCAGAAGGTTATTGTGCGGTCGAACGGGACGGTCGGGTATGTGGGAAAAGATATTGCTTACCACATGTGGAAGTTTGGGTTGCTGGGACGCGATTTCGGCTATCGGAAATTCTTTCGCTATCCAAATGCGCATGAATGTTGGATTTCGACAACTGATGGGGAGAGGGATCATCCTCACTTTGGCGATGTGGCGGAAATTTATAACGTGATCGATGCGCGCCAATCTGAGGCGCAGAATACCGTGATTGAAGCTTTGCGCGGACTGGGGCATGGCGAGGCCGCGGATCGTTACACGCACTTTTCTTACGAGATGGTGGCTCTTACTCCGCGCTGCGCGGCTGAGTTGGGGTACACGCTTAGCGAGGAAGATAAAGCTCGGCCGTGGATTGAGGTTTCGGGACGCAAAGGATTTGGGGTTAAGGCGGATGATTTGCTGGATAAGCTGATTGCTTCGGCGGGGAAGGAAGTGGATGCGCGGCATCCGGAGTTGAGTGCGGCCGAGCGCGGCGAGATTGCGACGCAGATTGCGATTGGGGCGTTGCGGTATTTCATGCTGAAATTCACTAAGCCTTCGGTGATTGCATTTGATTTTAAGGATGCGTTGAGTTTCGAGGGAGACACGGGGCCTTACGCGCAGTACGCGGTGGTGCGGGCTTCGAATATTTTTCGCAAGGGTGGGTTTGATCCTTCGCAGTTTTGCCGCGACAGGTCTGGGGATTATTTACAAACGCCGGGTAAGGATGGGGGTGGGAAAGACGCGGCTAGCCGCGTCTCTACAGAGGAGTTTGCTGGATTTCTTGGCGGCGAAGGTGGTGACGAGATTTGGGAACTTTGGCTGGCGGCGGCTCAGACTTCCCATGTTGTGGGGCAATGTATTGCTGCTACCGAGCCGGCTTACTTGGCCAAGCACGCTTTCCGGTTGGCGCAGCTTTTTAGCATGTTCTATCACCGGCATCCCATATTGAGCGAGGCGGGTGAAGGTCGCAAACGGTTTCTGCTAACTACAGCTGCGGTGGTTCGGCGGGAGTTGATTCGGGTGCTGGGGGCGATGGGGATTCGGGTTCCGGCGGCGATGTAGATGGGCGTTCCAGATTACTGGCTGAGTACCAGAGATTTGACAACCCTGCTGGCTTGCGCAGCGTCTATAACGTTGGGGCGGCGATTCGAAAGGCTGCCTTTCAATTGGCTTGGAGGTTGGGCCGACAAGAGCAGAGTATAAAATTTCTACGGTTCATATCATGATTGCTCGTGTGCAAGCTTTGTGCGTGCCCTGCGTTCTACATCCAAGGTATTGATATATAATGATTTAGCGGCAAAAATTGTGAATTTTGAATGGCATCCCCCGTGCTTTAGTAATGAGCAGGTCCAATTTGCTGGCTTTATGGATCTGACTGACATCTAGAGGATTTGGAAGAGCAATACTTGGGCAAGGAGCCCCGAACCACTATGAATCGCACTTCGTTGACCCTACCGTTGGCACTAACTCTGGCGGCGACCATGGTCGCATCGATTGGATGTACAACCAAGAACTACGTACGGAATCAGACGACGCCGCTGATCAACAAAACGAATGAACTTGACGACATGACGGCGAAGAATTCCCGAGACATTAAGGACGTCGATCAGCGCGCCCAAAGCGGTATTCAGGCGGTGCAGGCGCATGCTGAGGAAGTGGACAAGAAAGCGCTGGCAGCTGGCAGCGAGGCCGATAAGGCGCAGATGGCGGCGAATGGAGCCACCCAGCGTGTCGATAGTCTGACGAACACTGTCGTCAACCTGGATAACTACCGCCCAGTGGTTGAGACCGCCGTGCACTTTGGCTTCAATAAGGACAATTTGACCAAAGATGCCCGTGAGGCGATTGACCAACTGGCGGCGAGCGTTGCCACGACCAAGGGATACATCATCACGGTTGAGGGAGCCACGGACTCGGTCGGCAGCGCGGACTATAACTACAACTTGAGCGAGCGCCGCGCCAATGCTGTGATTCAGTACCTGGCGGCGGAGAAGAGTGTTCCCGCTTATAAGATTTACTTGATCGGGCTGGGCAAGGATAAGCCGGTTGAGTCGAATAAGACTTCTGATGGCCGCGCCAAGAACCGCCGTGTGGATATTCGGTTGATGACGAACACTACTGGCTCTGAGACCAGCCCAGCGCAGGCGCCTGCAAGCGGTAGTCAGAGCCCGTCGGCAGCTGCGGCTCCGCCATCGATGTAGCTTCTTAAGCTTTGACCCTTCTCCCCGGAGGGTTTTGCCAAACCAGGCCGCCCCCGTTTTGGGCGGCCTGGTTTTTTTGTGCCGGTCTTCTGCTGCGTAAATCAACGTTTGCGCTAAGGATGTAATCGTGAAGATGGATTGAGACTCTGGGCCATTACCGCACATGGTCAGGTGACAAACTTCACTGACACCGCGTGCGCATTTGTGTTTTCATGACGTGTTCGTCTCCCCGAAGAGCATCCCTCTTTTGAGAAGCATCCCCCCTCGAGGCGAATGGCCACAATTCTCCGAAACGTGGTTCTTTAAGACAATCAAAGTCTTTCAAACAATCGAAGATCGTTAAGACAGAAACTTCCAAGAGGAGGACGATATGCTTAGAAAGTCCATGCTGTTCTGGCTCGTGCTCACCCTCTGTTCCCTCGCTCTGGCGCAGCAGAAAACGCAGAAGGAATATCTTGCTGAGCATTCCTCGGCTACAGGTGATGCGACCACAGTGTGTAATGTGACCTTTTCCAGTGGTACGGGTTCGACCACTACTCAATTTTGTGTAACCGTTAATGGAAACATTGCTCAATTCAGCATTAATGGCGAAGAGATGATCCAAGTGGGCGTCATTGGCGAAGGCTACGGGGTTTGTGACACCTATTCCGGTATCGCCTATTATGACTGGGCGTACCAAGACAGCGGCAACTGGGGAACGCCTACGTTCACACAGGTAGGGAACGTTATCACGGTTACTCGACTGACCATTGATGGCATCTGGCAACTGAAGCAGACGATTACGAATATTCCCGCTACTGCCACCGCACCGGGTTCCGCTAAGGTGTCGATGGCGTTAAAGAACCTGAGTGCCATTGCACGGAATGCGTATCTTCTGCGTTACGCGGACGTCGATGCTGACAGCATCACTACTCCAAATGATTTCGACTACACGTCCCAAACCGCATATGGTCTGCGGCCGGGATTCTATCGTGGCTTCGGCAGCACTAACAACACGTTCAACACCGCTATCGGACAGACGGCATTTACGCAGAACATGTACATCGCTCCGAATCCGTGCAACCCGTATCTAAATCTAGCGGCCCAGCCGTTCGTTGGCGATGGCTCAATCGTACAGTTCTGGTATTTCAAAGCGACACCCAATAC
The DNA here is from genome assembly GCA_003135495.1 of Acidobacteriaceae bacterium. GTDB lineage: Bacteria > Acidobacteriota > Terriglobia > Terriglobales > Acidobacteriaceae > Acidiflorens. Next base: position 6,255 of record PLBX01000420.1, read on the forward strand.
GATGAAGACCGTGGTTAGCACGTACAAACCGATCTAGGCTTTCTCTCACACTGTCAAAACCAGGCTGCCCGGGTTGTTAATTGCGGGCAGCCTTTTCATATCTTCCGCGTTTTCGCTGATCGAGAGCAATACCTTTGTTAAGTGCGGTTAATGATCCTTGCTTTGATCTCGCTACAGGGCGATACAATAGAGGCGTGCGTAATCATTTACTGATTGTGTTTTTTGTGCTGCTGGCGGGCGTTTTGGTGGCCCAGGATAACTCGTCTGCGGATAAGACTGCGTCCGACAAGTCTGCGGCGGCCAAGGCGGCGGATCGGAACCGGGAGGCGGAGGAAAGTTCGAGCCGCGATACCAAGATTGACGTCAGTGCTCCTAAGGACGACGCCAAGAATCATCCAGCCAGCCAGGGCGCGGTTGAGGACTTGGAGGGGAGCGAAGTTGCGGATGCTTCGGGGGTGCAGGAGTTCCATCCGTGGAACCCGATGAAGGCGCGGAAGGATATTGAAGTGGGCGATTTCTATTTCAAGCGCAAGAACTATCGTGCGGCGCTCGAGCGATATAAGGAAGCGCTTTATTATAAAAATGGGGATGCACTGGCGAGTTATCACGTCGCTGTTTGTCAGGAAAAGCTGGGGGACAAAGCGGAGGCGCGGAAATACTTTGAGCAATATCTGAAGATTTTGCCGGAGGGGCCGCTGGCCAAGGATGCGCATGCTTCGCTGGCCAAGCTGGGAAAAGCGCGGTGACCGAAATCTAGAGCTTTGCGACTTGGGTTGTTAAAAGCTGCAGCGAGGATTCCACGATGACGGTGTCTGTGTTTATCGGGACGAGTGTCGACGGGTTCATCGCGCGCCCAGATGGCGATCTCGACTTTTTGCCGGCTGACGGCGGGGAGCCTCACGGCTACGTCGAGTTTATGGCAAGCGTCGATGCGCTTGTGATAGGCCGCAAGACATTCGAAACAGTCTTGGCGTATGAAAGTTGGCCATACGGTGACAAGCGCGTGGTGGTCCTAAGCAGCCGCCCGCTTGATCTTTCTGCTGTTCGCGGAGGTATAGTGGAGCAGATGGCAGGCTCTCCGGCGGAGATCGTTTCGAAACTTGAGGCCAGAGGCGTCCATCACCTTTATGTCGACGGCGGCATAACGATTCAACGATTTCTACGCGCTGGTCTCGTTCAGCGCCTGATAATTACTCGCGTGCCTGTGCTCATCGGAGATGGAATTCCGCTATTCGGGAGCTTGTCGCGCGATTTGCGGCTCCATCATGTGGGCACGCACTCTTATCCGAGTGGACTGGTTAAGAGCGAATACGAGGTTGCATTGGGAGGCGCGTAAAGGTCCTCCGCTTCGTTCGGGACGACAGATTTGTTTGGCCGGGCGGGGACGCCCGGCGCTCCATTCTTTGGATGTTTATGTCTGGATTTCTACTTCTCTACTCGCGAGAATTCTCCAGTGGTGGCATTTACGGCTACGCGTAATTTGGCGGTGTCGCGGTCAATGCCATAGATCACGTGCCACGTTAATTCATTCTCCTGGCGGTTCCAGTCCAGCCTATAAAACACGGGAGTGTCGGGTTCTTTTTGCAGCAGCTTCTCGCCGCCGTGTTGCTGGGCTATGGCGTAGGCCTTGTCGGTGTCGACTTTCAGAAACTGGACGTTGAAGACCTGGGTGCTGGAATTTGACGGGCTGTAGCTGTCTTCCACACTGTGCGAGACCTCGCCCAGGGCCCAGGTATAGGGTCTGGTCGCGTGCTGCGAGGGCGAGGCGAAGCCTACGCGCCACTCTCCGGCCTTGCCGTCGCGTCCCTTCGAGTCGTTGGTTGGTTCGGACTCGACACGATAGGGTTGAACGTCCTGCGCCCATCCGCGGGCGGAGATGTAGCACTTGTAGAAGGCGCTGCTGCCGGTGATGGTCTCCGGGATCTTGCGTTCGGGCTTGTCGGAGGCTGTGGGTTTGGCGGGCTCGGATGAGCATCCGGCCATGAATGTTGCTGCTAGAATTACGGCGAATAGATTCTTTGTCATAATTTTGTAGTCTCTTTAGTCGTTACTAAAGCTTGTCGTGCTGAACGAAGAGGAGGGCACATGCATTCGGGTGCCGCGAAAAAAATGCATAGGTCCTTCGCTTCGCGCAGGATGACAATATAAAAAAGATGATAGCCAAAAATAAGATGTGCTGACGCAACAATGTAGTGACGGAACATTGTACTGAAGTGACGCTATGGATTCCTATCTCGAACTCTTGCGACGGGAACTCGAAGAAGCAATGGCTGTCGCGAACGCTGGTGTGATGGCGCAAACTGCTTCGGAAACGTGGAGCGCGGATCAAATATTGGAACATCTTTTTCTTACCTACAAACATACCGGCCGCGGTTTGCAGGGATGCCTGGAACAGGGCGCTGCGCTTGCCACGCGGGCTACATTGAAAGATCGATTTGCGACTGCGCTGGTGGTGAAGTTGGGATATCTTCCGAGTGGGCGCAAGGCTCCGGAGCGTGCGACGCCGCGAGGGATGTCGCCGGAAGAGGTTCGAGAGGGAATTTTTGTTGAGCTGCAAAAAATGGCTTCTGAATTGGATGAGTGTGAGCGGCAGTTTGGCTGGAATACAAAGATTATGAATCATCCGTTCCTCGGGCCTTTGACGGCGGGGGAGTGGCGGAAGTTTCACTGGGTTCATGGCCGGCATCACGCGCGGCAGATCCGCGAGCGGACTTTGAAGTCCTGATCTCGCGGATGGCGCGGACTCTCCGCAAACTCTGCCGGGCTGCTAATTCTCTACTGCTTGTCTTTACTTTGATCCTTGCCTTGATCGCTGTCGCTGCTTGAGTTGGCGTTTTTGTCCTGCTGTTTGATGCCGGCTTTGCGCGCCTTTTCCTGCATTTCATCGTATTGCTGTTTGGCTTCGTCGAGCGCTTTCTGTTTGGCCTCAGCATCGCTCTTGGATTGGGTCTGTTGCTTCTGCCAGTCGGCGGAATTGCGCAGTTGATTGCCGGCATCGCCATAGAAGGCGGCGGCGCGCAGGCGATCTTCGCGCTGGTCAAGACTGATTTCGTGGTTCAGGGCATCGATTTTCTGTTGCTGCTCAGCCATCTTTTTCTTCATGTCGTCGGCAGACTTCTCGCGCTCGGCGGCAGCGGTGGCGGAATTCGCTGGCTTCTGATCTTTGTTTGCCTCCTTGCTGCTTGTGTCCTTGTTTCCGGCGGTATCTTTCGTGGAAGCCGCGGCATCGGTCGCCGCTGACGGCTCGGGACCGACGATGCTCAGCGTGTCATTGACGGGAAGATTGTCGTTGTCGAAGTGGCGGACGGTGGGGCTGGAATCAGGCTTATTCTTGCGCGCCGCACGCGCGGCGTCGCCTAAGGACTGAGCGGATGATGCGCTGGCTGCCAGCAGGAGGACAGCAACGATAGCCATGAGTTTTGTGTGCTTCATGTTTTTATCCTTATCCTTTCGCAAGCCTTCGATTTGATCGCGCCAAGTTAATTGCGCTAACTGATCGTGGGCTGCAATCGCTTTCAAGAATTTGTTGTTGCAGCCTCCGTGCCTACGAGAAAGCTGCCTATTGTCTGATCTACCTGTGCCGCTTCGTGGGCAATGCCATCGGCTAACTGGCGTGCCATTTCCGGATCGCGGCTGCGGGCCAGTTGCTGGGCTCTGCCGGCAATAGTGGTGAGGGAATTGCGAAGTGCCGCGGCCAGTTCAGAGGAAATTTCCTGTTGCACTTTCTGATCGTGGCGGATGCGCTCAATGTCGGTCTTATCGGTGAGCACAAGCGTTGTACCCATGAGGCTGGCGTCCTCCGCGACTACTGGAGAGCCGGTAATTTCTATGACGTGATTTTCTCCGTCGCGAGTGCAGTAGTTCAGAATTAATCCTCGAACTTCAGACTTGCCGCTCAGGGCTGGCGCCAAAGCCTGTTCGACGGTCGAGTCGGCAATTGAAAGATTGTTTTCCGAGCGCAGGGTTGCGTTACGAAAAAGATCAGCGGCGTGGAGCCCCACCGGCGAGGCGAATCCCAAAAGCTCGCGCGCCATGGAGTTTGACTGGCGCACCAATCCGTTTGTGTCCAGGAACAGAACGCCGCAGGAAAGATTGGCGAGTATGGCGGAACTTAGAGTGTCCGAGGCCTTCGCTTTTCTGCGCTCCGAAAGGTGCTGGGCAGTGAGCTCGTGTTTTTGCTGCTTGAGTTGCTGGATGACGGAGTGATACGCGTGCATCGGCAGACCTTCGGCAGCGAACGGAGCAGCGCTGAATGAGGAATCGGAAACAAGAGTTTTACGGAGCTGGCGAAACAAGAACAGGCTGAAGCCAAAAACCACCATGGCGCCGAAGAGAAGCATGCCTGCGCGTAAGGCCAGCGGATTTGTCAGGAGGTTCATAGCATCCTCCAATACCAATGCATGAGGCGGTTGCCGAACAGGAACGAAAGAATGGCCATGGCGCCGAGGAAGACGCCGAATGGCATTTCGTAGTAGCGCAATGCCAAGCGCGCCGACTGCCAGGCTCGCTTACGAGCGTCGTTCGAAGAAAGATGAGATGACGTGGCGCGTGCTTGATGGCGGCGAGTGCGCTTGAGCCAGACGGCGAAAATGGTGCTGAGTCCAAAGAGNNTTGACGTCGCCGAATCCCATGCCTTCAACGCCGCGGGCGCGCAGATAGATGGCGGCGGCTCCGTAAAGGAATGAGGCTCCGATTGCGGCTCCCAGCAGCGAATCTGAAAGTGACCACAGTCGCCAGGAAATTTCGCCTCGCATTGCGGGAGAAACGAGTCCGGGCATAATTCTGGAAGCGAGATCATTCACGGGAACGACGAGGCTGAATGCGATTCCGAGAGCGACGCCGGGCAAGGTCAGGGCGTCGGGAAGGAGTTTGGTTTCGGCGTCGGTGAAAATGAGGCCGAGGAGCAGGTATCCGAAAACAACGCACTTAAGCGCGGCCAAGGTTAAACCGAAATGGGAGTAACAGCCTAGAAAGAGCAGTCCTGTAAGCACTTCGACCACGAGATAACGCGGTGAAATGGGCTGTTTACAGGCGCGGCATTTACCGCCAAGAATTAGCCAGCTTATTACCGGAAGATTGTGGTAGAGCGGGATCATATCTCCGCAATGGGGGCAGGCGGAGCGCGGCGCGACCACCGATTTGCCGAGCGGCAGCCTATAAATACAGACGTTAAGGAAGCTGCCAAAGCACAGCCCNNATCCGGTAGATGCACACGTTCAGGAAGCTGCCAAAGCACAGCCCCAGAGCGAAAGTCGCGACTGCGAGAAAAGGATCCACGTTTTTGGTAATTGCCCAGTGTTATTGGACTTGGATGATTATAAGTGGTTCTGACGGGAGCTTCTAAGTACGAAGGTCATTGTACCTTTGTTGACTGCAAGTCATTGTGGGATAAGGCTGTTAGCAGTTGCGGATGGGGTGGACTGATTTGCGGCCGCACGGGTAGGAAAATAAGAAATACGGTGCCGGTGGAGCAATCGCCATTTGACGTACGGCTGCGAAGTTTGATCGATCCTCCATGCTTCTCGACAATGCCGTGCGAAACCCACAAGCCGAGGCCGGTTCCGGTCTCTTTTTTTGTGGTGTAGAAAGGCTCGAAAATGTGGTGCAAGTCGTCGCCGGAAATTCCGCTGCCATTGTCTGCAACGGTAATGCGGACTCCATCTCTGCCATCGCACCAGTCGTGGCTAGCCGTCACGCGGACATGCAAAGAGCCTTCGTCTTCCATGGCATCGACGGCATTCACCAAAAGATTTGCCAACAATTGCCGCACTTCGCCGGAATAGCATTCGATGTGGAGATGATTGCGGTAGCGCCGGTTGACGCGAATTCGCCGGCTGAGTAGTTTGCCAGAATATAACTGAAGAACCTCGTCCATGATCTCGGCGGGATTCATGAGAACCGGAGAACTGGCGTCGCGGACGAAGCCCAAGGTTTGTTGCGCGATATGAGCGACGCGGCCGACCTCGTGTTCCGCCATGGTGAGATATTTAGCGGCCTGCGTGGGGTCATGGCGCGCCAAATACAACAGATTAAGTACGGCCTCAAGGGGATTGTTAATTTCATGCGCGATGGAAGCGGCAAGCCTTCCGGCGGTGGCGAGTTTCTCGCTTCGGCGGATCGCTTCTTCGGATTGTTTCTCAGGGGAAATATCGCGGGCTATGGCGGAGGTTCCAACGATTTCGCCGCGGGCATTTCGTAGCGGCGATACTGAGAGCAACACTGGACAGCGGGCGCCATCCTTTCGCATACGCTCGGTGCGGTAAGAAGCGATAAGGCCGCCGCTGTTGAGGATCGCGAGGTTTCGTATTACTTCGTCGCGGCGTTCTGGAGGAGCCAGATTTGCAACGGGAGAACCTACCGCCTCTTCCGCAGTGTAGCCGTAAAGATTTTCGGCGGCGCGATTCCAAGTGGTGATCGTACCGTCAGGACGGGAGCTATAGATGGCATCGCAGGAATATTCGACTACGGCCGCCATTTCACGAGTACTGTGATCGGCGCGGGATTCCGCCAATTTGCGTTGGCGCGCCATGCTCATGGCAAAAACGGAGATGGCGAGAAAGACGGCCAGACGCTCAAGTTCCGCGGTCGAGCGAATGGCGAAGCCGAAGAATGGCGAGACGGCAAAAAAATCCAGGCAAGCGGTGGCGAGCAGCGAGCAGAAGACTGCTGGTCCAAGACCCAGGAAACGGGCCGTAAACAATACCGCCGCCAACAAAAGCGAGAAGAGGTGGCGATGGAGAACGGGAGAGAACGTCCAGAAGCTTAGGGCGACCCACACCGACAGAGCGGCCCCTATGTAACGTAACAGCGGAGCATTCTTATTCCGCTTCATCCAGCTTTTCAAATTGGTTTTAGCTCCATCCATTGCTTAAGAGAGTGTCGTCTCCCCGGTGGCGTTCAGAAAAAGCAGACGAGGATGGCCGTAAAGAATCAAAGTGTTTGGAAAACTCTAGCAGCAGCACGGGTCGGGATCAAGTCTGGATGCACAGTTGATTAGATGCTGGGTGGGCAGAGCTGGATACCCGCGCTTCTAATGTTGCGGAAGTTTGCTGACCACGGCAAGACGCTGACAGGAGTGTCCGCGCCACACGGTTATTGCTTATTTAAAAATTTGTAATCGAGGATTGAGGCTACCAGTCCGAAGGATTCCTTGGCTTCGTCAGCTCGGGCTTTGCGGGCGGCGCTATTGTCGGGTGCATCTTTGATACGGATGAGGCGACCCTGGCAGAGTACGTTTCTATTCTTTTGGCCGGAGATTTCCTCGGGCATCTCGAAGATGAGTTCGACCAGCGCATTGGCAGGCAACTGCTGGTGGCCTTCAAACAGAACGCCCGACTGGCTGATGTTCTGGATGGTGCCTTCATACCATGTGCTCAAATTTTTTCCGCGGTAGCGAACGGGGAGGTCAGAGCGCAAACGCCGCGCCCGTGGAGTCCACGTTGGTTTCTTTTGACCGGAACGGCGGGGCGTGGTGGTATCGGCAGCCGGTACGTCAACCTTGTTTCCCCGGCGCATGCTTTTCCAGTCGTACTGATAGGCAGTCGCGCACAAGAGGCAGACCTGATAGTACTCTCCGTTTCCAGCGCGGCGCGGCCATGAAAACTCGTGCGAACAGCGGCCTAACATAAGAACGTCCATTAATTTTTGCGGCATGATGACGAGTAAAGCTCCCGTGGGTAATCGGACAGCTCCATCTTCCGTCTTCTTAGTCATTTTGGGTAGGTTACTTTCGGGTAGCTGGGTGTTAAGGACTATGCTTTTACGTATGTTAGATAGAGAACCAAGTCGCGCGGGCTTCCTGTTGGCAGGTGGGAAGAGCAGTCGCATGGGTACGGACAAAGCTTTTCTGAATTTTGACGGTCGAACGTTGCTGGAGTGCGCGCTGAGCGTTTTGGACACGGTCTGTGATCGCGTGACGATTGGCGGAGATCCGACCAAGTTCGCGGAGTACAAATCTCGAACGGTGATCGCCGATATTTTTCCGGGTTGCGGTCCGCTTGGCGGGATTCACAGCGCGCTGGTGAACTCGGATGCAGAGTTGAATCTGATGCTTGCCGTGGATATGCCATATGTTACGGCGGAGCTTCTGTCATTTATTTTTGCTGCTGCCCGCCATGCGGCGGTGGTGACGGTTCCGCGCGTGAGCGAGGGATTACAGCCGCTTTGCGCGATTTATCGGCGAGAGTTTGCGGTTGCCGCCGAGCGTGCTCTTCGGGGAGGGAAATACAAGATTGACGCCCTATTCTCGGAAGTTTCTACGCATGTGATCGAAGAGGGTGAACTGCTAGCAGCAGGTTTTTCGAAGCGAACTTTTTTCAATTTGAATACTCCGCAGGATCGCGCGGCGGGCGAGCGCGAGATTTGATGGAAAGTTTTAGTGGAACGATGCGCGTCTTGTTCTTTCGAAGGCGTGGTGGCCGGGCGGGGACGCCCGGCGCTCCATTACCAGATCTTTATCTGTTCGAGCTCGGATGCGGGCTTGAGACTTGCTGCGCTTTCGTGACATGCTGATAGCCATGGGCGCTCCGGCGACGATTGCTCCGTACATTGAATTTAAGGATGTCAGCAAGGCGTTCGGAGAACGGGTGGTTCTTCAGAACGTAACTTTCGACGTAATGCCGGGAGAAATGGTTTGCATTCTGGGACGCAGCGGCGTGGGGAAATCTGTGGCGCTGCACCACATCATGGGCTTTCTGAAGCCGGATTCGGGGCGCGTAATTGTCGCCTGCCAGGACATTACCGACTACAACGAAGTGCAACTTCAGGAGATCCGCAAGAAAGTCACGATGGTGTTTCAGAATGGGGCGCTGTTTGACTCGCTCTCGGTCGGGGAAAATGTTGCTTTTCCTCTGCGTGAAAAACGAGAGTTGTCAGAAGAGCAGATTTATCAGGTGGTCGATGGCCTGCTTGAAATGGTTGGAGTGAAGGAGATGCGCGACCTTTTGCCTTCTGATCTATCGACCGGCATGAAGCGTTCGGTTGCGATTGCGCGCGCACTGTCGGCCCAGCCTGAGTGCGTGCTCTATGACGAGCCGACAACCATGGTTGATCCGATGATGGGCAATCTGCTGGGGGATTTGATTGCGAGACTTAAATTGCAACTGCATCTGACTTCGGTCGTCGTCACGCATGACATGCGGCTCGCGAAGAAACTGGCGGACCGAATTGTTTTTCTGCATGAGGGGCGCGCGATTTTTTTTGGCCCTTATGAAGAGATGGAAAAATCCAACGAGCCGATCGTGCATGAATTTTTGGAATTGGATGAATTGAAGCTGGAAGCGTAGGGATGGCATCTGATCCGCTGAGGCGTATACCCGGGCGTCCATCGTGTTTATGGCTGCTTGTTGAAAGAGAGTTGAAATGCCGATTGCGAGAGTTGATTTAGTCGAAGGAAAAACGGCGGAGTATCGCAGGCAGGTTGGGGAAATTATTTACCGCGCGATGATCGAGGCGCTAGGGGTGCCGAAGAATGATCGCTTTCAGGTCATCGCGGAACATTCCAAAGATGACTTGATATTTGATTGCGAATATCTTGGCGTTCATCGGTCGGACGATTGCATTTTCATTCAGATCACACTGAATAGCGGCCGCACGTTGGAGACAAAGCAGCGCTTCTATAAGGCCGTTGCCGATGGTTTGCACGAAGGCCTGAAGGTGCGCCGGGAAGATGTGCTCATTAACTTGGTAGAAGTGCAGAAAGAAAACTGGTCATTCGGTAATGGAGAAGCGCAGTACGCGACAGACTCCGCTAAAAGCCCTGGCTCACCAACTGCTCGACGGTAAGCGAACTGGACGGCGCGCCCTTCATCATTTTTTCCACGTACTTTGCGATCAGGTCGGCTTCGACGTTCACTGGATCTCCGGTCTTGAGCGAGCCGAGATTCGTCATCTCGACGGTGTGGGGGATGATGGCGATGGTGCAGATGTTTTGTTCGAGCTTCGCCACGGTGAGGCTAATGCCTTCGATAGAGATTGATCCTTTGAACACGGTGTACTTCTCGATCTCGGATGGCAGTTCGATGTGCAGCCACCA
>PLBX01000250.1 GCA_003135495.1 Acidobacteriaceae bacterium
TCTACGGATAGAGGGTAGGTCTTTACGAATCGGAGTCTCGCTTCAGTGAACGCATCCGTGAGTAGGCACTGTTGCAGCAGATCAAAGGTATGGGCACGCTGATCGCACTGACCTTGACAAGTGATCGAGCGAGACATTCGTGGTCGTTCGTAGTTGCTCGAGAAGTTCACGTTGCCTTTGGGGTATCCTCAGGAGTGGGCTCCGGCCACTCCTCCAGGCGCACCAAAGGCAGCCCGGCCAAGGGAGTTGGCGAAGATCGGGACGGTCGGACCCGAATCGTTGCCAGATGCGTTGCCACTTAAGCGCCAAGCGATAATATTCCGGCCCGAATCAGGTGACTTGGTCCGAATGTAAGTGACTGAATCCAAGTGGCGGCGCCTCGGAAAGTACATCTCATAATCCGTAGTCGTAGGTTGCGGAAGCAAGTGTAAGTGCCCAGCGAGAAATGACCGCTGTAAGGAAATTCAGCGGGTTAGTAGATAGTGATTCCAACCGAGTGCGCACCCGATTGCGGACCGGCCGGACCTACAAAATTGTTGCGCTGGCATTCCGCGGCAGCGGCGCCCACATAACAAAAGAAGCCGTTGAGCTGTCCATTGGGATTCTTCTGATTCGCGATTAGCTTGCCGAGTACCGGTGGTAGTCCGGCGGCAACGCATGCGTAGCCTGGCGCGCCACTTGCAGCAGGTAATCCATTGCAGGTTTCAGATCCGTCCGTTTTGGCTTCCAGCATGCACTGGGTAGCGTTCGCAACGACATACGTGATTGTGGTAGCGGTGACACTACTAACGGTGTTATATCCGTTGCACGGATCAGTCGGTCCGCCGCTGCCGCTGATTAAGCCCGCCACCAGGATTCGCATACCTCCGGCAAAACCTGTGTACTTGTCGGAAGCTGCCTGTCCATTCAACATAGTGACGGTGAGCGTAACCATTGTGTTCGATCCGATAATCGTTAGCGTGGGCGCTTGCTGTACGTAGCCAGCTATGAATGCATTGCCGGGATCCCCAAACGAATTTGCGATGTGGAAATCCGTACCGCCGCTGCCAAAATTCGATCCATCCGACATCAGCGACATGGTGTGCGCGGATATTTCCGACGATCCGGTAGTGAGACTGTATGTGCCGACAGGCAGTTTACAGGGGTACGAAGAGCAGACCGTGTTTTGGTCGGCGACAAGAGGAACTGAGACTTGGGTATTTGCTTTAGGGTTGGTCTGCGACGACAGCAGCGGTCCGGTGTGGGCGTAGAGCATACCTGGCATACAGCCACCAACTAGCACCCCCGGGCTTAGAAGGCAGTGGAGCCCAGCGTCGTAGATGTTGATCATTGATTTTTGCGACGTATAGACGTTTGCGGCATCCCACGAAGCGGTGGAAACGGAGAGTGGAGCGCTAAGAGTGACCGTGTCGAGCAGATGGTGGGTAGGGGAGTTGCCCCAATTGCTCGCAGCAGAGTGAATCTGCGTGCCAGAGATGTAGCTGCTGTAAGCCTGCGCGAAGGCAACGCCTGTTCCCGCGGAAAGGCCGTTTAGAGGTAACAGGATGATAAGAGCCGCTCTGATTATGTTTTCCATAAGGATTCGCTCAGAAAATAAGTACCATAGGGGGCTTCGGCAGTATTCCGGTTGCGTGTTGCGCTAAAGTCGGATCGGTCAGCGGTGGCGTGATCGCAGCCGGCAGGCCGGGAGACGCTGCCATGCAGAAAGTGCAAGACGGCGGATTTCCTGAAGGACAGCCTGCCGGAAGCAATCCCGCATTCAGGCCAGTGCCTCCCGAACCGCCGAGCCATACGTCAAATAAATACATGTAACCTGACGAATCGTCTCCCCATAAAGCGGCACACTGGAGAGCACAGTCGGTAGCGAGGGCGAGGGCGTATTGGCCGGCTGGGAGCGTGCACGGGATTGAGCAATTCGGAGTTCTCTGCCATGAAAGTGTGTTGAGACCGATTTGCGGAGCGAAGGCGTTGCCTGCCAATTGGCCGGTATGCACCATCATCTGCCCGGCGAGAGAAGCAGCGCTCGGTCCTTTAACATAGTAGAGACCGAGATCGTAGTGAGTTGTTGTGCTGATGTCAGCCGTCTGTACCGAGTAAGCAATCCAGTTAGTCACGCACGATGACGGAATATCAAAGCCCCATGCGGTAATGCCACCGCTTACGCCGCTCGGGCAGTTGTATTGAATCCCGCCGGAAGGCATTCCAGGCGTGCAGAGAGCAGATCCAGTCGTGCTGACAGTGATAGCAGATTCTGAAAGATAGATATTGTGTTCCGCGCACTGATTAGCGAACGCTCGGATAGGAAGGACTCCAAGCAAAAGAATAATTATGATCAGCTGCTTCACGAGACCTCCTAATAGATAAGAAGCTTGACGGGCTTTATAGGCGCCGAAGCACCTTGGGTTGTGTTCCAGACGGCAGTTGTATTGCTGACCGCAAAATTCATGCTCGCAGGCAAGCCAGCGGCATCGTAAGAAGTTGACGAGGACGTGAACGGGTAGATTAAACCGCGGTCAGCATCGCCCAGAAGTTGAGCGCAGGTTACGGGTTTTAAGACATCGCTGCATGTGGTCCCGATTGCCGCCGCGTACAGACCTGCTGGAAGCGTGCACGGAATAGACGTGCAGACAGTACGGCCGTCCGCAATCCAAGGCAATGCATTTTGGCAGACTAGAGCGACGGAACTGTTCGTACATACGCTGGGGCTGCCGAACCCGGACGGAAAAGTAGTGGTAGATGTAACATTGCAAGAAATCCCGGTTGCAGTGGACACGGAGCTTTTTGAGGTGAGGGTAATTGAGGTCGTTCCTGATGCGGACGTGACGGGATAGCTTCCGTTGAATTGAACACAAGCACTCAGCGCGGCGATTCCACCGACCGGGAAATCGGCGGGTTGAAAAGATCCGGGGCTGCCGGAGACGGTAATCGTCTTTCCGGAGCCGCTAGCTTTTGCGCCCTTGATAGTCGCAACAATGCGGCTGTTCGTAAACCAGTTGCCATAGATGGGTCCGGTGTGAACATAGAGAGCACCGGAGTAACTGCCAGTCGCGCAATCACCGCTTACGCAATAGAGTCCGATGTCGTAAGTGGTCGGCGCGCTCGAAGCGCTTGTGTCCACGCGCCAGACGTGATAACTGACGTTAGTGGTGATACAAGGAGTTGGTATTCTAAAACCCACGGCGCCAACGCCGCCCGGAGCAGAGTAGCCCATGTTTTGCGTCGCACTTATAGTGGCAATACCGGAGTCCGCCCCGGTGTTTGAAATCTCACACCCGGTCTGAGCCCATGCCGATGGCGTGAGCCAGAATAAAGCCGCAACCGCGCTAAGCCTAAGCACTTTGTATACTTGTAGCAAACCAAACTCCTAATCTACTGCTTTGTGATTCGAACCCTTGGAACGCCGGGATGTGACGATACCTGCCAAGTTACGCGGCACCAATTAATATTCCAGCTCACAAAATGCCTTACTTCAACTTCACATCCTCACGTAACGCAAAATCCTTGGTTTTGCTGCTTGCATTTGCTGGGGAACAGCAACACTGCTGTATGGAGCTTTCTACAACCTCAGTGACCGAAGCGGAGTTCGCGCTATAGTTTGCAGCGCCCGCATAATTCGCCGTGATGGTGTAAGACCCTAAGGGCAGCTTAGCTGTAGTGAAAGTTGCTTTGCCAGAAGCCAATGTGGAGGAGGCTAGTACCGTGGAACCCTTCATGAACTTTACGGCGCCAGTGGGAACACCTACAGATGACGTTACATTGACTGTGAATGTTACCGATTGTCCGGAGGCGGATGGATTTTGCGACGTTTGGAGGTATGCCGATGGAGAAGCCTTATTTACAATCTGAGTTAGTGGTTGTGACGCAGCAGTCATATAAGTCGCGTCGCCGCTGTAAACCGCAGTGATCGAGTGAGAACCGGCACCCAGAAACGACGTCGATAAACTTGCACTGTTACCGGCCAGGGCAACCGTGCCCAAGGTGTTTCCATCGGACTGGAATGTAACGCTTCCGGTCGGCGTGTTAGCTGTCGCGACCGTTGCAGTGAAGGTCAACAGTTGTCCGTAGCTTGATGGATTGAGACGGGAAGCTACGACGGCGCTGCTTGCATTTTTGTTCACGACCTGTGAAATGCTAGCGACGCTCGCAGCGAACTGGGCATCGCCGTTATAGGTAAGAGTAATATTGTGGGTCCCCGCGATCAAATTGGAAATATTGACGCTCGCGACTCCTCCGTTAAGTGCAGCTGTAGCGATAGCGACCCCGCCGTCCTGAAACGTAACTGTTTCACCATTAGGAACCGATCCAAAAGGCGAACTGACTGTGGCGCTGAACGTTAGCACTTGCCCCACAACCGACGGATTCGCGGATGACGTGAGCGCCGCCGTTGTACTACATTTGCCTACGATCTGCGACAACGCTGAAGAGGTGGTCGAGATGAAATTGGAGTCGCCGCTATAAGAAGTTGTGATGGAGTGTGTACCGATCGCCAGGGTGCTCACGGTGATCGCCGAAGAATTGTTTGCGACGGTAGCTTTTCCGAGGCTGTTCGAACCGTCGACAAAAGTGATTGTACCGGTTGCATTGCCGCCGAGTTGCGGTGTCAGAGATGCGGTGAATGTTATACCCTGGTTGTGACAGGATGGGTTAGCGCTAGGAGTTACATTTAGAGCAGCACTAGCGACATTCACTGACTGCATCAACGTTGCCGAAGTGCCGGCTTGATAGTTGGAATCTCCAGTGTAAGTGGCCGCGAGGAAATGGTTTCCGGCGCCTAATGATGAAATATTAAAAGCCGCTTGGCCATTACTCAATGGCGCCACTCCAAGAACATTCGCGCCATCGGTGAAGGTCACTGTTCCTGTAGGAGGGGATCCGCCTGAAGGGGCAACTGCTGCATTCAGCACGACAGATTGCCCGAAAGTCGAAGGATTCGGCGACGAAGTCAGGTTGGTTGTGGTGGCGAATGAGTTAATTGTTTCAAGCAAAGCAGAAGACTTGCTGGGCAAATAGCTTGAATCTCCAGCGTAACTCGCAAAGATGGAGTGCGTTCCTACGCTAAGGGATGATGTGGTGAAGCTGGCTTGGCCATTTGTGATAGGCACGGTTCCGAGAGAAGTTGCTCCATCGTAGAAAGTCACCTCGCCGCTCTCCGCGCCAGCGACAACTGTGGGCGTTACTGTCGCGGTAAAAGTAGCAGCCTGTCCTACGACGGCCGGGTTCAGAGAGGACGATAGAGACGTAGTGGTGGAGAAACGGAAATTTGCAGCGATGTTGCGCAAGATTGTAACGCTATTAGCGCCCGCAACGGCCAAATCTGGTTTGCCGTCGTGGTTGTAGTCGCCGGTGGCAATGGCGGGGCCAACTGCGCCGAGCGTGAACGGCATTTGAAATGTCCCGTCGCCATTTCCCAGGAGAAGAAAATTCCCGTCCCCTGAGGCGACGTCCAACTTACCGTCGCCGTCGAAATCTGCAACAGCTAAAGATTGAATCTGTGCAAGATATAAACTTAGGGTTACACTCGACAACGCTGTCTGGAATGTTCCATCGCCGTTCCCCAGAAGCACGCTAATTCCAGCACTTGTACACGTATCGTCCGAACATTCGTTGGCCACTACCAGATCTAATTTTCCGTCCCCGTTGACATCGGTGATCGCCAATGAATACGCACTCCCGGTGCCTCCCGGTGAGTAGCTGACCGCGGGTTTGAATGATCCATCTCCGTTGCCGAGCAAAACAGAAATCGTTGCGTTGCTGCATATACTGGAACCGGGGCATTGGTTGGAGACGACAATATCCAGATTGCCATCGCCGTTCAAATCGCCTACTGCAACGAAAGATGCCTGCGGGCCGCTCGATCCGTAACTGAGAGCTGTCTGGAAAGTTCCGTCTCCGTTCCCCAGCAACACACTAACAGCGCCGGTCGCGCAATTAGTATCGATGCACTGGTTGGCCAGCACTGCATCCAACTTCCCGTCGGCGTTCACATCCGCCAGCGCCACAGAAACCGCGTTGACCCCACCTGAACTGTAAGTTGCGGCAGGTTGGAAAGTTCCGTCTCGATTGCCCAGCAATATGGCCACATTGCCGTTTGAACAGTTCGTAGAGCTTATACACTGGTTTGCCACCGCGATATCCGAAATACCGTCTCCGCTCAAGTCGCCCGCGGATATTGCATTGGCCAGCGTTCCGCCGGAGCCATAACTCAGGGCCGGCTGAAAGGTGCCATCACCATTACCTGCAAGAACACTGACTGAGCCGGACGCGCAATTAATGTCAGCGCACTGGTTTGCGACGATTAAATCCCAGTTACCATCTCCGTTAATGTCCGCTACTGTCGCGGAAACAGCTTGCGAACCAGCCATCCCGTAAGTTAACGGGGCCTGCAACGTTCCATCTCCGTTACCCAGCAACACCACCACTGCTCCATTGGCGCAGGTAGCTGAGTTAGCACATTGATTCGACACAACCAAATCCAACTTGCCGTCTCCGTTTACGTCTGCCGCAGCGATTGAAGATGCTTGCGCGCCGCCAACCGCAAAGGCCACGGGCGACTGAAAAGTTCCGTCTCCATTTCCCAACAGAACAGCAACCGAGTTCGCGCAGATACTCGAGGCGGCACATTGATTTATGGCCATCACGTCCATTTTGCCGTCGCCATTCATGTCTCCCAAGGTTAGGGAATAGGCAAATTGACCGCCCGTTCCGTATCCCACGGCCTGCTGAAATGTGCCATCTCCGTTTCCGATCAGGACCGAGACAACGCCGTTTGCGCAAATGCTCGAATTGGCACACTGGTTTGCGACCACTAAGTCGGGCTTGCCATCTGCATTGATATCCCCGATTACCACAGAATGGGAGGCTTGGCCGCCCGATCCATACGTGACTGCCGACTGAAGGGTTCCGTCGCCATTCCCGAGTAGAACGGTGACCGATCCGGAAGTGCAGTTGCCATTGCTTACACACTGGTTTACGACAACCAAATCCGGAATGGCGTCTCCATTCACGTCGGCAATCGCAATCGAGTTGGCATTGTGGCCGGCTGAATCGTAGTTGACGGCTGACTGAAAGGTTCCGTCGCCATTGTTGAGTAACACGCTAACTTCGCCGTCATTACATGTGTTGTCGGTACACTGACTCGCAACTAACACGTCCACCATGCCGTCGTGATTGAGATCAGCCACAGCCACGGCACTGGCATTCACTCCGGTGGGGCTGTAGATTATTGCCATCTGAAAGGTGCCGTCTCCATTGCCCAGGAGCACACCAACCGATCCGTTCGCGCAGGTTAGGTCAACGCACTGGTTAGCTACTACCAGATCAGGTTTCCCATCATTGTTCACATCCGCAACGGCAAGAGAAACGGCATTTAATCCACCCGTCGCGTATGACACTGGGGACTGAAACGTCCCGTCGCCGTTGCCGAGAAGCACGGTAACGGCGCCCGCGCTTTCGGTGCTATCGGCATAGCCGTTTGCGACCAGTAAATCAGGCTTGCCATCGCCATTTACATCAATAATGACGGCCGCATTAGCATCCACTCCACCCGAAGCATAGGCTGGCGCAGTGAAAAAAACTGTGTTCACCGATGGAGACGACAACTGCGGGGACGAAGCTTGGCGTGCGTGAGGAGTCGTAGCCCTTCTGGGGCCGTTCCCAGCTCTACTCTTGATTGGTTGGCTGGGTTGTTCTAGTTTGGAAAATAATTTTGGCAGGCCTTGCAAAACTGCAGGCTGCTCGGCGGCTTGTGGGCTGCGCTGGCCCGCGACAATAAGCGCCAAGAGAGAGGCTAACAGGTACGATGCAGCAGGGCTTTTGGGGACCACAAGCTTCCTGAAACGGATAATTCAACTACAACCACGGCCCAATTTCAGAGGAAGTAATCGGAGATGTTTTCTGTCTTGCGCGAGATGATACTCCTGGTTGAGAGTAGGCGTCTCGCTTTCGCGCTTTCCTATTTCTAGTGAATAGTTAGTTCGGCGAGTATAGCGAACTGCAGAACAAAAGTATAGATAGAGGAGGCTTTCGAAATTTTCCATCCCGCCGTTCGTTCCTGGTTCGAGGCCGTTTTTCCTGAACCGACGCGCCCGCAGATAGAAGGCTGGCCGGCAATCGCTCGTGGCGAGTCCACATTGATTCTCGCTCCTACCGGACCTCGACGACCATGTGAATAAGTTGCGGTTTGGCTAAGACTGAGAGCGTAATTGTTGAAATATCGCCTCTCTAACAATGTCGGC